>WGEY01000040.1 GCA_015492495.1 Deltaproteobacteria bacterium
TACATGGGAGCCAAGTCCACCGCAACAACCGGTAAGAAGGCGTTGACCGTGCTAATAGCCGATGACAGCCCTTCGTCGCGTCGAAGCGTCAGGGGGCATCTCGAGGTGCTCGGCTACAGGGTCGTGGGCGAGGCCGCAGACGGCCTCGAGGCGGTCGAGCTGTTCGGGAAGCTCAAGCCGGACCTCGTCATCCTGGACATCGTCATGCCCGGGATGACCGGCATCGAGGCCGCCCGGGCCATCTCCTCGAAGGCCCCGGTCCCCATCATACTCGTAACGGGCCACTCGACCGAGAAGCTCACGGCCGAGGCGGTCGAGGCAGGTGTCTTCGGCTACCTCATAAAGCCCGTTGCGAAAAAACAGCTCCTTCCGGCCGTAAAGCTGGCCCTGGCCCGCTACGAAGAGTTCAATTCCCTGAGAAAGGAGGTAAAGGACCTCAAGGAGGCGGTCGAGGCAAGAAAGCTCATAGAGAGGGCCAAGGGCATACTCATGAAGAGGTGCGACATAGGCGAGGAGGAGGCGTTCAAGCTCCTGCAGTCCCACTCCCAGAAGGAGAACAAGAAGATGCGCGACATAGCGGCGATGATCATAGAGGCGAACAGGCTCATCTGAGGGGCCTCGAAGCTGCCCGAAAGGCGCCGTGAAGTCCCCGGCGCGCGCCTACCCCGCGTACTTCGACCTCCTCCGCTTCCAGAACTTTTCAAGCTCCACCACGAAGAACACTATGCAGGACATGCCCAGCGCGAAGGCGAGCTCAGGGGCTGAAAGCGCCTCGGTCCTGAAGACTGGCCTGAGCAGTGGCACGTAGATCGTGGCCATCTGGAGCATGAAGGTCAGAACCACCGCTCCGATGAGCGGCCTGTTCGAGAAGAGCCCCTGCCTGAAGAGCGACTCGGTCTCCGAGCGTATGGCCAGGACATGACCCATCTGTGACAGGCAGAGCACCGTGAAGACGACCGTCTGCCAGTGCATATCCCTTGTGATGGACCACGCCTGCGAGAAGATGGTGACCCCTGCCATGACGAGCCCCGCCCATATTATATGCGCCCCCATGCCGTGCGCGAAAACACTTTCCTTGGGGGGCCTCGGTGGCCTGTTCATTATGCCCTTTTCCTCGCCCTCGGCCGCGAGGGCGAGCCCAGGCAGCCCGTCGGTCACGAGGTTTATCCACAATATGTGGATCGGAAGGAGCGGTATAGGCATCCCCAGGAAGGGCGGCAGCAATATGGTCCATATCTCGGCCGAGTTGCTGGTCATGGTGTACTTTATGAACTTCCTTATGTTGTCGTATATCTGCCGGCCCTTTCTCACCGCCTTGACGATGGTCGCGAAGTTGTCGTCAAGCAGTATCATGTGGCCCGACTCCTTGGCCACGTCGGTGCCGGTGATACCCATTGCGACCCCTATGTCCGCCCTCTTGAGGGCCGGGGCGTCGTTCACGCCGTCGCCGGTCATGGCCACGAACTCCCCCCTGTCCTGCAGGGCCTTCACTATCTTGAGCTTCTGCTCCGGCGCCACGCGGGCATAGACCGTTATCCTCTCCACCCTCTTCTCGAACTCCTCCATGGGCAGCCTGTCGAGGAGCGTACCGGTCATGACCTCGCCGTCGTCGTTGATCATGCCGAGCCTCTTTGCTATGGCCTTGGCGGTTATGGGATGGTCGCCCGTTATCATCACGGGCCTGATGCCCGCGGTCCTGCAGAGCGCTATGGCCTCGCGCGCCTCTTCGCGGGGTGGATCCATGATACCCACAAACCCTATGAGCGTGAGGTCCGCCTCCACATTGTCCGGTGCCAGTTCATCCGGTACGGACTCCCACCTTCTCATCCCTATGGCCAGGACCCTCAGGCCGTCCGCGGCCATGCGCTCGCTCTCCCTCATGAGCGCCTCCCTCGATATGGGCTCGGGGCCCGATGCGGTAAGCACCTCCTTGCTCCGCTCCATTATGACCTCGACCCCGCCCTTTGTGAAGGAGACGAAGCCGCCGTTCGGATCCGTGTGGAAGGTGGTCATCATCTTCCTGTCGGAGTCAAAGGGGATCTCCGCGACCCTCCGGTAGCTTTCTTTAAGCGCCTTCTTGTAGAATCCGGTCTCCTCGGCCGCTTCGAGAAGCGCGGTCTCGGTCGGGTCGCCGACCAGGTTGCCCTCGGCGTCCTTCGCCGCGTCGTTGCTCACCGCCATCGCCGTAAGCAGTATGGTGGCCGGGTGGCGGTGCGGGTGTGCGTCCGTGACCTCCTCGGCACGCACCTCGCAGCTCCGGCAGGCCTCGGGCCCGCTGAAGAGCCTGTTGTCCACGAAGACCTCCTCCACGGTCATCCTGTTGAGGGTGAGGGTCCCGGTCTTGTCGGTGCATATGTAGGTCACCGAGCCGAGTGTTTCCACCGCCGGGAGCTTGCGGATCAGGGCGTTGTTCTGGACCATCTTCTTTGCGCCCATGGCCAGGGATATGGTGATGACCGCCGGAAGGGCCTCGGGCACGGCCGCGACCGCCAGGCTTATGGCCGTAAGGAGCATGAGGAGCGGGTCTTCGCCCCTCAGGAGCCCCACGCCGAAGATCATCGCGCATATGCCCAGTATGGCCACGGCTATGTTCTTGCCGAAGCGGGCCATCCTCTTCTGGAGGGGGGTCTTCACCTCCTCCTGCTCGGTGAGCATGGTGGCGATCTTCCCGAGCTCTGTCGACATGCCCGTTGCGACCACTATGCCGGCCCCCCTGCCGTAGGGCACAATGGTCCCCTTGTAGGCCATGTTCCTCCGGTCGCCGAGGGAAAGGTGCTCTTCGTGCAGCGCATCGGTCGTCTTGTCGACCGCCACGGACTCGCCGGTGAGCGCCGCCTCGTCCACCCTCAGGTTCACCGCCTCGAAGAGCCTGAGGTCGGCGGGGACGATCTTTCCGGCCTCGAGGAGCACTATATCACCGGGCACGAGCTCCTCTGCCGGGATGGTCCGGACGACCCCTTCCCTTCTGACCGTGGCTGTGGGAGAGGCCATGGACTTCAACGCCTCCATGGCCTTTTCCGCCCTGTATTCCTGGACGAAGCCGATGACGGCGTTCAGTACCACTATGATCACGATTACTATGGTATCCTTGAGGTCGCCCATAACCCCGGAGATCACGGCCGCGGCGATGAGGACGATTATCATGAAGTCCTTGAATTGGTCGAGGAACATCGCAAGCGTAGTCCGCTTTTTTGCCTCCTCGAGCCTGTTCGGACCGTACTCCCTGAGCCTCCTCGAGGCCTCCTCGTTCGAGAGCCCCTCGAACGAGGTCCCGAGCGCCTTCATGACATCGGAAACATCCTGCCTGTACCAGCTCAAGTCAACCTCCTCCGGTCGTCCGCGATACACGGGACCTTTTGCGGTGTTTCGAGCATACAGAGCCTCTGGCCTGGTACGTCGGATCGTCATTGCGAACGAAGCGGGAACAACCTCTTCTTCGGGCGGATCCACCACTTGCGGACCGCCGCGCTTCCCCGTCGCCTCCACCGGGGCCCCGGCTCACGGGGACGGGCCTCGCAATGAGGTCAAATACGGAATCAATAAGACCTTCCATAATATTTATACCACAGACGGTCCCTTTTTGCGCGCAGGATCCGGCCTACGGGCCGGGATCCAACGAAATCCTTGACTTGCACGGCCGATAAGTTTATGATTGATTATCTATCGATACACGCGATACCAAAACCATGCCGAAACCATTCCCAGGTAGCTCAGCTGGCAGAGCAGGTGGCTGTTAACCACCGGGTCGGGGGTTCGAATCCCTCCCTGGGAGCCAGAATATAAAAATGGGGGTCCGGTCAGGGACTCCCATTTTTTATTCCATCTTCTCTGGTTGGATTTGAACCTCCGACCCAGCGCCAAAGGCGCTCTGAAGGGGGTTTGACCGTTTTGCAGGAGAGCAAAACGGGACAGCGAGCAAAGCGAGCAGCCCGAAGGGTGAGGGCCAAGGATGGCCCGAATCAATCCCTCCCTGGGAGCCAGATTTCAATCCGCCAATTTGGGCGGTTCTTAGTTAACGCAGAACCCCGACGGGTGACCCCCTCGGGGTTTTGTCGTTTCTCCCCATTTCTCAAGCAGTTACACGCCTCCACACACCCTTGCCGATTCTCCGTTCCGCGGCAACCTCTCCGGGGCTCGCGCCGAACTCTCCACGTTTGCGACCGATACCCACGAAAATCTCCTCCGGATTCTCCGATTCTCCGTTTCTTGTTCGCCGTCATTTAACAGGCCTACATCTACCGCGACCCCGTTCCGACGATTCGAGGACTCCTCCGGTAGGTATCCGTCGAAAGCCGGACAGGCAGTCTGTCCGGCGGGACGAAAACCACCAGACAGCGGGACGGCCGTGGAACGGAAACCGTTGTGGGTGTCGCCGGCCCCTCCTTTGAGGCGGGGTCGGGGGGATTCGCAGCGTTTCCGTTCGGCGGGCGGACCTCCCTTCCCAGCGACATCCACAGCGCTTCCTCCCTGCGGCGCTTCCCCGCGAAGGAGGAGCCCATGCGCGACGACGTTCATCTCCCCACGGAACCCGGCGAGGTCGCAAGCGAGATCGCCTCAATCCTGGCGCAAGGATATCTCCGCTGCCGGAAAAGCCGACCCCTCGACACATCTCCAGGTGAAGACCGGCCACATGTAGCGCAAGTCGAAGAATCTGAGGCGTTTACTTCGATTGGCCTTGATAGTTCCGGCCACCGAAGCCTTCATTCACAGGCGGGTTAACGCTTTGAAACGCCGCCGGAGAACGAGCCGGCGGCAAGGATGAACAGCCATTACGAAAGGAGGTTATCGGTATGAACACAGAGACTTACGAGGATATCCAGGCGTTGGCCAGGATGACCGTCGGACAGCTCAAGGACAAGTACCTGGAGGTCTTCGGCGAGGAGACCCGCTCCTGCCACAAGGAGTTCCTGCGCAAGCGGATCGCCTGGCGGATGCAGGCCCTGTCGGAGGGAGACCTCTCCGAGCGGGCCCGCCGCCGTGCCGCGGAACTGGCCAACGACGCCGACCTGAGAATCCGCACACCCCGCGACCCGTTCAAACACGGATCGGCCGAGGTGCACAGCCGGACGACGACCGGCACGCTCAACTCTCCACGGGACCCCCGCCTGCCTCTCCCCGGCACGTTGCTCGTCCGGGAGTTCCGGGACAAGACCATCGTGGTCAAGGTCCTCGACGAGGGGTTCGAGTACGACAACCAGCGTTACAAGTCCCTCTCCGCCATCGCGCGAAAGGTGACGGGAAGCAAGTGGAACGGCTTCCTCTTCTTCGGCCTGGCAGGCGGCAAGACCACGAAAGGCGCGGCGGCTGAAACCGGCGAAAGGAGGAAGGATGAATGAACACGGCTCAGAATAACAGGAATGGAACCATACGCTGCGCCATCTACACCCGCAAGTCCACCGACGAGGGGCTCGAGCAGGAATTCAACAGCCTGGACGCGCAGCGCGGTCAGCGATCCGCAGGAAGACCCGTCCGCGTTCACCGACGACGTCGCTTGCACCGGCGACCTGGTCACCGAGGGGAGCGAGCCGGTCTGGAACCGTGGTCATTACGGACCGTCCGTTCTCTGGTACAACTCGGAGCCGACTTCCGCGCCGGGAAAACCTTTCACCTGGCGCTACGCCATGCTCTTCATCGCCAGCACCGGCGGCAACGACAGCCTGGGGGCGGGTTATTCAGATGATGGCGTGGATTGGCGACTCTACGGTGACGGGCCGGTTCTCTCCGGCCTGATCGATCCGCAGCCGTGGGAGGGCACGAACGGCTATGTCTCCTCCTGCCACGTGGAGCGCTTGGAGGACGGCCGGTGGTGGATACTCTACTCCGGCGGTCCGGCCGGGAACGCCGGTATCGGCTACGCCTGGTCCTGGGACCGGCTCCATTGGCGCAAGGCCGATTTCAATCCCGTGTTTCGGAACGGCCAAGGAGCCTTCCTGGAACGGTGCTACACGCCCAGCCTCGTTCAGGATGCCGACGGCTCGTTTCTGCTCTACCGTTCCGGCCGCGACGAGGACTCGTACCGGACATTTGTTTCCCGGCTCCGATCTCCGGCTCTCGGCTGGCAGGACCTGCTCGAGCCGGGTCGGCTCGGTCAGGGATTGAAGCCGCGGGTGGGCATCCATCGGGGTGCCGGCACCGAGGCCGAACGCGACGCGACCATCCCCAACCCGGCCCTGGGCGACGAGTGGTTCAACACCGACCTTTCCGGCGGCGGAAAGTGGGAGAAACACACCGGGACCGAGTGGAAAAAGACCTGACCGGTGTTCTTTTTTTCCAACCGTCCGAACACCGCCCTTCGCCGGGGAATCCCGTAAGCTCCGACGTTTCCGCCGGTTACGGCCCGATGTACATAACCCATTTAATATCAATGGGTTATCTTCTGGATGTCCGTCGAATTCGCCTTGCTTTCTGTTCGAAAAGAAGCCTGTATGTGTGTGAACACAA
>WGEY01000041.1 GCA_015492495.1 Deltaproteobacteria bacterium
CCTAACTCCTTGACTATCTGTGCAGCTTGTGAGAAGTTCTCTATCGTGGCTCTCTGGGCCATAGGGGTACCTCCTTATAGTTGGTATAGTTGGACCGCTATAAATGGTACCCCTTCCTCTTTACTGACACAAGATAAGATACATTACCCAAGGTGCGGCTCCTCTTGCATCATGCGGCGCTGTTATGGTAACTTAAAGGGCCGGATCGCCAAGCGTCTTCTCAAGGAGGGAATCCATGTCCATAACAGAAAAAGAGGTCCTGCACGTGGCGGAGCTCGCAAGGCTCGCCCTCACCGAAGAGGAGGTGGGGCTCTACACGGTGCAGCTTAAGAGGATACTCGGCTACGTTGAGAAGCTCTCTGAAGTAGACACCGGGGGGGTTCCTCCCACAACCTGCACATCCCTCTCGCAGGGCGGGCTGCGTGAGGATGTGGTGACCGGGTCCATTCCGCAGGAGGAGGCCCTCAAGAACGCCCCGGAGAGCCGCCACGGCTGCTTCAAGGTCCCGAAGATAATAGAGTAGCCCGTCCCCTGTCTCCGACCCCCATCCCGATCGCATGCTTCACTCTCCCGTCAGGAGGGGCCATACAGCGGACAAGCGCACCATGGATGCCGTCCTTCCTCCTGCGGGGTGAACAAAAGATGATTGTAAAACACCTCGGGAAGTTTTATAATACGCGGGTTTTGAAGCACTCGCGATGCACAGGGGATCTTCAAATGTATCCGCCCGCTGTGCATATCCGCAAAGACTCTGACAGAGGAGACCATGGATATAACCGGCCTTACCATACGTGAACTCTCCGACAGGCTCAAGCAAGGCGAGCTGAGCTCGACCGGGCTTACGGAGGCGTACCTTAAGCGCATAGAGGAGGTCGACGGGAAGATACACGCCTACATAACCGTATCCCGGGAGGAGGCGCTCGAGCAGGCCTCGGAGGCGGACAGGAGGATCAAGGAGGGTAAGGACGTAACGGCCCTTACCGGGATACCCATCGCGCTGAAGGACATCTTCTGCACAAGGGGCTTGAGGACCACGTGCGCCTCGCGCATCCTGGAGGACTTCACCCCTCCGTATGACGCCACCGTCGTTAAGAGGCTCAAGGACGCGGGCGCGGTGATACTGGGAAAGCTCAACATGGACGAGTTCGCCATGGGTTCTTCGAACGAGAACTCCGCGTTTTTCAAGACCCTGAACCCTTGGGACACGGGATGCGTGCCGGGAGGCTCGAGCGGCGGTTCGGCCGCAGCGGTCGCCGCCTCCGAGTGCGCCGCGTCGGTCGGCACGGATACAGGCGGTTCCATCCGCCAGCCCGCCTCATGCTGCGGGGTGGTGGGGCTTAAACCCACCTACGGCCGGGTCTCCCGCCTCGGCATGGTGGCGTTTGCATCCTCGCTCGACCAGGCCGGCCCGCTCACAAGGTGCGTGGAGGATGCGGCGATAGTGCTGAACGTGATCGCCGGACATGACCCAGGGGATGCCACCTCGATCGATGCGCCGGTACCGGACTATACGGACGGTATAGGACAGGGGATAAAGGGGATGAAGATAGGGATACCCGGAGAGTACTTTGTGGAGGGGCTTGACGGAGAGGTCGACGCCGCAGTCAGACAGGCCATGGAGGTGTTGAAGGACGCCGGTGCGGAGACCGTGGACATAAGCCTCCCCCATACAGAATATGCGATAAGTGTTTACTACCTCGTTGCAACGGCCGAGGCCTCCAGCAACCTCGCCCGTTACGACGGCGTCAAGTACGGGCTCAGGGTCGATGAAGGCAGGGGCCTCCTGGAGATGTACAAGCTCACGAGGGACAGGGGCTTCGGTCCCGAGGTGAAAAGAAGGATAATGCTCGGCACGTACTCGCTTTCCGCGGGCTATTACGATGCCTACTACAGAAAGGCCTCGCAGGTGAGGACCCTCATAAAGAGGGACTTCGAGGAGGCCTTCAAGGTGTGCGACCTGATACTTACGCCGACGTCCCCCACGGCGGCGTTCAGGCTCGGCGAAAGGATGGAGGACCCGCTTACCATGTACCTCTCGGACATATTCACGATATCGTGCAACCTCGCAGGGATCCCGGGCATCTCGCTTCCGTGCGGCTTTACCTCTGGGGGGCTGCCGATCGGGCTCCAGCTCCTTTCCAGGCCGCTTGAGGAACAGACGCTTCTCAGGGCCGCTTACACCTACGAGCAGTCGACCGACTGGCACAAGAGAAGGCCAGATGTGTAGCGCACACAGAAGCCGGGCATTCCGGCGGCCGGCTGAGCGGACAAAGGTACATCCCCGTCGCCTCCTGCGTGCAGACGATGGGCTGAACAATGGGTGAGGGGAAAAAACTTCTTTTGGTTCTCCCGCGTGGCGAGCGCGGCTACTTCGGCAAGGTCTCGAGAAGCGGCAAGGCAGGTTTCGTCCGCCTTGGGCTGCCCACGGTTGCGGCCATAACACCGTCGGACTGGGATGTGGAGATACTCGATGCCAGGGTGGCGCCGGTCGACTTCAGTAAGAGGGTCGACCTCGTCGGCATAACCGCCTTTACATCGGAGATACCGCACGCCTACGAGATAGCCGACGGCTTCAGGAGGCGCGGCGTTAAGGTCGTTATGGGCGGGGTGCATGTTTCGGCCCTGCCCCGCGAGGCGCTTGAGCACGCGGATTCAGTCGTCATCGGAGAGGCCGAGCTCGTATGGGAGGAGCTTCTAAGCGACCTCGAGGCCGGACGGCTCAGGCCGACTTACCGCTCCTCGAGGCTGCCGGAGATGGGCGGATGGCCGGCGCCGCGCAGGGACCTCCTCGACAGGGGGATATACACATCCGGCTTCAACACCCTGCAGGCCACCCGCGGCTGTCCGTTCGACTGTGAGTACTGCGCCGTAACCGCGTTCTTCGGCAGAAAGTTCAGGACAAGGCCTGTAGACGAGGTACTGGCCGAGATAAGGGGCTTCGACACAAAGGAGTTCTTCTTTCTCGACGACAACATCGCAGGCCACCCTGCATACGCAAAGGAGCTCTTCAGGGCGCTCATACCCATGAAACGCACCTGGGGCTCCCAGACGGCCATAACGATCGCAAGGGATGAGGAGCTCCTCGAACTGTACGCAAAGAGCGGCGGCAGGTACGCCTTCATCGGCTTCGAGAGCCTCTCGGAGGCGAACCTGAAGCGCATGAAGAAGTCGTGGAACTCGCCCGAAGGATACAAGGAGTCCATAAGGAAGATACACGAGGCCGGGATAAACATCATCGGAAGCTTCGTCTTCGGCCTCGACGACGATGACAGGTCGGTCTTCAGGAACACATTCGACTTCATAATGGAGAACAACATAGATGCAGCGCAGTTCCATATCCTCACACCCTTTCCAGGGACCAGGCTTTACAGGACCTTCGAGAAGGAGGGAAGGATAACCGACCGCGACTGGGCGAAGTACCACACGGGCGAGGTCGTATACAGGCCGCTTCGGATGAGCGCCGAGGAGCTTCAACAGGGCTACTACTGGATATACCGCAAGACCTACACGCTCAAAAACATCCTCAAGCGCAGCCTCAGAAGCCCCAGGGGCATCATCTACAGGATAGGGGCCAACATAAGCTACAGGAACAAGGCGCTCAAGATGCCGCTTGTAAGCGAGCCCGTCTGAACGGGGACCGGTCGCGGACGGTATTCAGACCTTCCGGGCCGGGAACAAGACTCACTACGAGAGGGACAGATGCCATACGAAAGCGTTATAGGACTTGAGGTCCATGCCCAGCTCCTTACGGAATCAAAGCTCTTCTGCGGCTGTTCCACGCGCTTCGGCGCGGAGCCGAACACCCAGGTCTGCCAGGTCTGCCTCGGCATGCCGGGGGTCCTGCCGGTACTGAACCGGAGGGCCGTCGAGTACGCCGTGAAGATGGCGCTCGCGGTGAACTGCACGATAAACCCGAGGAGTGTTTTCGCAAGAAAGAACTACTTCTACCCGGACCTGCCCAAGGGCTACCAGATATCGCAGTATGACGAGCCGCTTGCGGAAAACGGCTACCTCGAGATAGAGACCGGGGACGGAAAAAAACGAATCGGTATCACGAGGATCCACATGGAAGAGGACGCGGGCAAGCTCCTTCACGGAGAGGGCATAGAGGACGAGGCATACAGCTTCGTTGACCTGAACAGGACAGGGGTGCCGCTCATAGAGATCGTGAGCGAGCCGGACATAAGGACGCCTGATGAGGCTGTATCGTACCTCAAGGAGCTTCGCGACATACTGCTCTACCTCGGGATATGCGACGGGAACATGCAGGAGGGAAGCCTTCGCTGTGACGCCAACGTATCGATAAGACCGGCCGGCTCAACGGAGCTCGGGACCAAGACCGAGCTCAAGAACATGAACTCCTTCAAGTTCCTGAAGGACGCGCTCAAATATGAGATAGACCGCCAGGTGGACCTCGTCGAGAGCGGCGACGAGGTGGTACAGGAGACACGCCTCTTCGACCCCTCTGCAGGCGTGACACGTTCGATGAGGACGAAGGAAGAGGCCCACGACTACCGCTACTTCCCTGAACCGGACCTGCTTCCCCTTTCGGTCGAGGAGGGGATGGTTGCCGGCCTGCGCTCCACGCTTCCTGAGCTTCCGGCCGCAAAGAGGGAGCGGTTCATACGGGATTACTCCCTGCCGCCGTACGACGCCGGGGTGCTTACGTCGTCGAAGGCGCTCGCCGACTACTACGAGGATTGCCTGAAGGAGTTCGACGAGCCCAAGACCGTGTCGAACTGGATAATGGGCGAACTCCTGAGGCTTCTGAATGAACACTCAAAGGACATCTCCGAGTGCGCCGTTACACCCCGGGCCCTCGCCGGGCTCCTGAGCCTCGTAAGGGACGGCAGGATAAGCGCCAAGATCGCAAAGGAGGTCTTCGAGGAGATGTTCCTCACCGGAAAGGACGCGGCCTCCATAGTGGAGAAAAAGGGGCTAACCCAGATATCCGATGAAGGCGAGCTTGCCGGAATAATAGATGATATCATCGAAAAGAACCCTGAAAACGTCGAAAGGTACCGGGCCGGCAAGACCAAGCTCCTGGGTTTCTTCGTCGGTGAGGTCATGAAGGCCACGAAGGGACGCGCCAACCCCCAGCTCGTATCCAGGATATTGAAGGAGAAGCTCGGCTGATCCCCAGGGCTCGGCGGGTGAAGACAATTGGACATGCATCGCGGGCGCTGTCTCCGCTGGTTCAAGCCTCTCTGCGTCCTGCTCGCCGGTGACTTCCGGCTGCACGCTTTCAGTCCGGTGATTAAAAAGACCGTTCCGCATGCCCTTGCGTTCCTCTGCTCCAGAGAGGGGTTGTTCCGTCCTTTTGTTTTACCGTGGGGGTCTAAGTCGGCGGGAACTTGTATCGTGCTCCGCCACCGATGACGAGACAGCCGATCATGACAATCATGACTCCCTTGACTCTTATCTACCTGCTTCCACGCCTTACCTTCTCAAGCCGTTTGTCCACGCGGAGCCTCTTTGCGAGCCTTTCCAGAGATTCCATGTCCAACCTGCCTGTCTGGAGAAGCTCCTCGGCATCCAGGATGTCTCTCGGTCCACCGGCCTTGAGCTTCATTACGATGAGGTATTCGACCGGTATCACCGGTATGCCGACCTTTCCAAGCTTCACCAGTACGGCGGCCTCGACCGCCTCGTCCTCCCACTTACTCGTCGCTATCAGCATATCGACGGGCACGTCTTCGTGAAAGGCTTTAAGGAGATACGGAACCGGATCAGACGGACCGCCCCGTAAGAGTTTCGTCTTGAGTCCCTCGCCGTCCAGGGCCTTGCGAAAGGCCTTCATGTCATGAATCGACTCGAGGGATATCAAGAGGTCTATGTCCTTGGTGGCCCTCGGAACGCCCCAGGTGGAGACCGACAATCCCCCGATAAGGACAAAACCCTTTATCACGCGGTCTCTCGTGAGCCTGTTGAGGATCTTAGCGACTTCTTTAAGACTTCTTTCTATGCCCACGCTTCAGGGCCTCCCGGCCGGCCTTTCCGAGTTTGAGACAAAGGTCCGAAAGTTTGGCGGCGGTCTCAAGCCTTTTGGAGGGTGTAAGCCTTCCGGCCGCCTTAAGCTCCAGTTCCCGGCCCCTTGTCATGGTCCTTGACTTTGCCAATCCAGCCTCCAAGGTTTTCAGGACAATTTTTCCCTTTATTTTACTGCCGTACATGCCGGGGGTCAACGGGAATCCTTCTTGGTCGGCATTGGTCTCAGAGGGCTCGGCGGGCGTTCCGGTGTCCGCCCGTGGCGGACCCGGCAAGGTTCGTTATCTTCAATATCGTGCGTCTCGCCTTCGGCTCAACGCACGCTCCGGTCGACCCCCTGGGTGGCTTCGCCACCGGGGGTTCGAATCTGGCCGGGGACACCGAAAAAAAGAGGGCCCCCGTCAAGAGACCCTCTTTCCCCGATCTGGCGCGCCTGGAGGGATTCGAACCCCCGACCTGCGGATTCGTAGTCCGACGCTCTATCCAGCTGAGCTACAGGCGCATGCGTTTAATCTCTGTATGAG
>WGEY01000042.1 GCA_015492495.1 Deltaproteobacteria bacterium
ACCTAACTCCTTGACTATCTGTGCAGCTTGTGAGAAGTTCTCTATCGTGGCTCTCTGGGCCATAGGGGTACCTCCTTATAGTTGGTATAGTTGGACCGCTATAAATGGTACCCCTTCCTCTTTACTGACACAAGATAAGATACATTACCCAGATGGGTGACAGAGTGCATTTCACAATACATGCTCTCATCGCCTGGCTCAATGATCCTCTCAAATTTTCACCGGCAACCAGATCACCTGTCGTACACGTCGCATGGTTTTTCTCCCTTGACACGACAACGATGAGTGGTTATTATTTATCTACATTTAAAAGGGGAGATACAGGGGGCACTACATGAGAAAGATCATATTCATCGAAACACGTCCGCCGGACTTTCACGTCTTTACCAGATCTCCCATACCGAGGCTGGGTACCATACTGCTGTCGACCATCCTTAACCAGCACGGCTACCAGGCGAAGACCTTTGTTGAGACAATAAAGGATGTGGACATAGAGGAGCTGCTCACAGCGGATGCCGTGGGGCTCTCCACCATAACCTCCACGTCCACACGCGCCTATGAGATAGCCAAGCTTCTCAAAAAGGCCGGTATACCCACCTTCATAGGAGGCCCCCATGTAACCTACATGGCCGAAGAGGCGCTCCAGTACTGCGACTACGTCCTCAGGGGCGAGGCAGACGACAACATAGTCGACTTCATAAGGGCGCTCGAGGAAGGCAAGGGCTTCGAGAAGATACCAGGGCTCTCCTACAGGAACGAGGACGGCGAGATAATACACAACAAGAACGTCGCCCTCTGCAAGGACCTGAACAAGCTCCCCATACCGGACTACTCGCTTGTAAGCGGGCTCGAGGAAACACTTGTGAAGAAGTTCACCATAACGCCCATTATGACGTCGCGCGGCTGCCCCTATGACTGCAGCTTCTGCTCGGTGACGAAGATGTTCGGCCACAGGTACAGGTGCACGAACAAGGAAAAGGTCCTCCAGGAGCTCAAAAGCTACCACGTGGACATGGGGGTCAACTGGATATTCTTCTACGACGACAACTTCACTGCGGACAAGCGCAGGTCAAAGGACCTCTTCCACAGCATGATCGAAAAAAGGCTCACGCCAAACTGGACCGCGCAGGTCAGGGTCGACATAGCCAAAGACGCCGAGCTCCTTGACCTGATGAAAAAGGCCGGGTGCCACACGGTCTACATAGGGTTCGAGTCTATAAACCCCGAGACGCTAAAGGCGTTCAACAAGCGCCAGTCCGTGGATGATATAGAGTGGTGCATAAGGACGCTTCATAAAAAGGGCATACGCATACACGGCATGTTCATATTCGGAGCGGACAACGACACGGTGGACACGATACATGAAACCGTACGGTTTGCAAAGAAGAACAACCTCGAATCGGTGCAGTTCCTCATGCTGACCCCGCTCCCGGGTACGAACCTCTTCAAGGAGTTCGAAAGAGAAGGCCGCATAGTAAACCGCGACTGGGCCCTGTACGACGCCCACCACGTGGTCTTCGAGCCCAAGAACATGAGCTACTATGAGCTCCAGACCGAGACCATGAGGGCCACGAAGGAGTTCTACTCCATCCCGCAGATTATAAAAAGGGCGGTACGGTTCGACCTCTTCAACGTAGCCATAAAGACATACGGCTGGAGGCTCACCAGGACGTGGTATGAAAAGAGCGAGTCCTTCCTGAAGTACCTGAACGAGCTGTCCAACGCCGGCAGGAGGATAGAGATCGCCGCTAAGAAGACCGCCGAGGACATTCAGGAGAAGTTCCGCCAGCTCGAACTGTCCGGTCACTTCATCTCCCCGCACAACAAACCCCGCGGGTCCTTCTGACGAAAGATGAAAAGAGCGGCGGTATTCACGGTATACTGCATCATACTGTCATCGTTCAGCACCGCACATGCAGGGAAGCCATCCACAGAGGGCTTCCCTGCTTACACCTACCACTCACCGCAATACTCCATATGCTACACCTCCAGCAAGGCGGCCGGCCTGCCTGCCCTGTGGGAGGAGCTCTGCGCCATCCGGGACCCTGCGGCAGAGGATCCCTACGCGCGGAGCCATGCCGGCAATACTGATACAGTCGAACGTGCCCCGGAGTTCGACGTACCGGTCGTAGTGAACAACGAGGTGGAGCGGTTCATCCGCTACTTCCAGACGCGCGGCAGGCCCTTCTTTGTAAAGTGGCTCGAAAGGAGCCGCAGGTACCTCCCTCTATTGAAGGAGATACTCTACGAGATGGACCTTCCCGAGGACCTTGCTTACCTCGCCCTCATAGAGAGCGGCTTCAACCCGCATGCACGTTCACGCGCCAATGCCGTGGGCGTATGGCAGTTCATGGCCTGGACGGCGCGTAAATACGGGCTGCGCGTGGACTGGTGGATAGACGAGAGGCGTGATCCTGAAAAGGCGACATATGCGGCCGCCAGATACCTCAGGGACCTCTACGGGCGGTTCGGCTCCTGGCACCTGGCCGCCGCAGGCTACAACGGCGGCGAAGGCCGCATAAGGAGCGCCATAAGGAGACACAAGACCGATGACTTCTGGAAGCTCGCCTCGTACCGCAGGCCGCTCAGAAAGGAAACGAGGGACTATATACCGAAGTACATCGCCGCTATGATGATAGCCAAGGACCCCGGGAGGTACGGCTTTACCGAACTCAACTACATGGAGCCTGTCTCCTATGACAAGGTGCCTGTGCCCTACCCCACCGACATAAAGGTGATAGCAAAGGCCGCCGGCACGACGGTCGAGGAGATAAGGAGGCTTAACCCAGAGCTCAGGCGCTGGTTCACCCCGCCCGACTACCCCGACTACCAGATAAAGATACCGGAAGGCAGGGCCGAGGTGTTCAAGAAAAACATGAGCCGCATACCCAGACCCGAGAGGCTCAGGTTCCGCACACACAGGGTAAGAAGGGGTGAATCGCTCTGGGTCATAGCGAGGAGGTACAGGACCCCGATAAGGGCTATCATGTACCTAAACAATATCAAGAATCCTCGACGCATAAGGGCCGGTTCGACCATCGTGGTTCCTGTGAGGGCTGAAAAGACGGCACGCAGGAGGAGCGCAACACCGCCACCAAATACATACACCGTGCGAAAGGGCGACACACTGTGGGAGATATCCAGGAGGTTCGGGGTGGAGCTCGAACGCATACTCGAGTGGAACGACCTGCCCAGCGCGGACCGCATAAGGCCGGGGCAGAGGATATACCTGAAAGAGGCTCTGCTGGACAGGACGATCAGCGGACAAGGATTAAATTAAACAAGAAAGGGATACTTCACGATGTTCAAGACGATCGAATGGAAAAACAACGGTGTAGTCATGCTGGATCAGACGAGGTTGCCCGGCAGGGTCGTCTACCGGACCTTCAGGGATCACAAGGCGGTGGCCGACGCGATAAAGAGGCTCGTGGTACGGGGTGCTCCTGCCATAGGGGTGGCCGCAGCCATGGGGGTGGCGCTCGGGGCATCGAAGATAAAGGCCAGGGACATGAAGGAATTCAAAAAAGAGTTCAGGAAGATAACCCGCACCATGGCCTCATCGAGACCCACCGCGGTAAACCTCTTCTGGGCCATTGACAGGATGGCGAAGGTCGTCGAATCATCGGGCAACATCGACATACCGGAGATTAAGAAACGCCTGGCCGAGGAGGCAAAAAAGATATGCGACGAGGACATGGAGATCAACAGGCGTATCGGTAAAAACGGCTCCCGCCTCATCAAGAACAACTCCACGGTACTCACCCACTGCAACGCAGGAGCGCTTGCAACAGCGGGTTACGGCACCGCCCTGGGCGTCATACGCGGCGCAGTTGATGCAGGAAAGAACGTGAAGGTCTTCGCCGACGAGACGAGACCAGTGCTGCAGGGAGCGAGGCTTACCGCATGGGAGCTCAAACAGGACGGCATAGATGTAACGCTCATAACCGACAACATGGCCGGCTACATGATGAAAAAGGGGCTCGTAGACTGCGTGGTCGTCGGGGCGGACAGGATAGCGGCCAATGGAGATGTTGCAAACAAGATAGGCACCTACTCGGTTGCGGTGCTCGCCAAGGCCCACAGGATTCCATTCTACGTCGCGGCCCCTACATCGACCATAGATATCAACATCAAGACCGGAGACGAGATCCCCATAGAGGAGCGCTCTCCTGATGAGGTAACCGGTATGGGTGGCACAAGGATAGCGCCCAGGGGGATCAAGGTCATGAACCCGGCCTTTGACGTGACCCCGGCGAGGCTCGTATCGGGGATCATAACAGAAAAAGGGGTTGTGACGGCACCGTACAGGAGCGGGATAAGGAGGCTCTTCTCCTGAGACCACCCGTCTTGCGCAGTCCGTAAGACGGCCCGAAGCACAACCCTGCGGTATCCCGGGTTGTTGGCTCATCTCCCGTACGGCTGCTCCCGCCGCCGTACGGCCCCACTCCATCCCATGGTCGATAAACAGCATCACCGCCCCGCACCTGCCACCAAGCCCCTTGCCTCCGGATCCCCCTTCCCAAAAAGCACATCTAAACCCATACTGCCCCCTAACAGGCCCTGGGGCCCAAGGCTATAGTGCTTCCAGGAACAAGCTCTCGATCAAGTCCATCCTCCCTTTCATTAAAATTTTTTTAATTTTCTTTGCCTTTCTCGACACAGCCTGATATAATGCCTAATATTTAGGCAGGTTGTCCGGCGACCCCGGTGTATCCGCCTTGTGGAGCAGATGGCACCGTCAGAAAACATACCCTCTTATGAGAACATAATCGAGAACCTCAACGAAGGGGTGATAGCCGTCATCCCTTCCTTGGAGGTCACCGTCTTCAACCAGGCGGCCGAGCGGATGGTGGAGTTCTCGAGGGCGCAGGCCCTTGGAAGGAACCTGGCCGAGGTCTTCGCGATGGACAGGTGGCTCGTCGAGATGATGCGCATGACGATCGAGGGTGGCAAGCTCTTTTCGGATTACGAAGAGACCCTTCACAGGCGCATATCCCCTCCCATGCCCGTAGCAGTATCCACGACCCAGGTCTTCGACCCAGAGGGCAACCTCACCGGGGCGGCGGTACTCATGAAGGACCTCACCGGCATAAGGTCGCTCGAAAGCGAGACCCTGAGGAAGGAACGGCTAGCCTATATAGGCTCCTTTGCCGCCAATATAGCGCACGAGATAAAAAACCCCCTCGGCGGTATAAAGGGGTCTGCGCAACTACTTGCGAAAAAGCTCAAGGACGGATCCCTCAGGGAATACACCGACGTCATCATAAAGGAGGCCGACAGGCTGAACCGCATCGTAAGGGAGATGCTTGACTTCACCAAGACGAAAAAGCTAAGGAAGAAGAACCTCAACATATACAAGGTGCTCGACGCCGTGATATCACTCGTTGAAAGGGAGGAAGGAGGACCCGCCGTTGTACGCCGGTACGACCCGAGCCTGCCGGCGGTTACCGGCGATGAGGGAAAGCTCACCCAGGTCTTTCTCAACCTCGTAAAGAATGCGGTGGAGGCAGTAGGCGGCAGGGACGGAGAAGTAAGCGTCTCGACGAGGATGGTGACGGAGTTTCACATAGTAGCCGAGGGTTCGAAGGAGGCGAAGTTCGCAGAGATCGAGATAAGCGATACAGGTTGCGGCATACCCCAAGAGAACCTCGAAAAGATATTCACGCCGTTTTTTACCACCAAACCAGGCGGAAGCGGCCTCGGCATGGCTATATCGTACAGGATAATAAAAGAACACGGCGGGTTTCTCAAGATAGAATCCTCTCCGGGCAAAGGGACGAGGGTCATGGTCTACCTGCCTGTGGGGATTGAACAGACATGAAAAAGAGGGTTCTTATCGCAGACGACGACGAAAGCACGAGGTGGGTGCTCGAGAGGTTCTTCAAGGAAAAGGGCTTCGAGACCATAACGGCGGTTGACGGTTCAGAGGCCGAAGGCCTGCTCAAAAGCGCCTCCCCCGGACTTGCGCTCATGGACATAAACATGCCGGGCAAGGACGGGCTCGACATACTGAAGGACGTAAAGAAGGAGGCGTCACTCCACACCGCGATCATAATAATGACGGCCGAGGGCACGATGAAGAACACCATCGAGGCGATGAAGCGGGGGGCCTTCGACTACATAACAAAGCCCATAGACCTCGAAGAGCTTGACGTAATGGTCGACAAGGCCGTGGAAAACCTCTCGCTCAGGGAAGAGGTCTCCACTCTCAAGGAGAGGCTGAGAGAGAGGCTTGCAAGCGAGACGGTCTTCGTCGGCAAGAGCAAGCCCGTTGAGAGGATATTCAAGACCGTCGGAAAGATCGCACCAAGTGATGTGACCGTGCTCATCGAGGGTGAGAGCGGCACCGGCAAGGAGCTTGTCGCGAAGCTCATACACGCAAACAGCCCCCGATCCGAGGGTCCGTTCATCGCCGTGAACTCGGCCGCCGTGCCCAGGGAACTCATGGAGAGCGAGCTCTTCGGCCACGAGAGGGGGGCGTTTACCGGAGCGACCGAGACGAGGAAGGGCAAGTTCGAGCTGGCCGAGGGAGGCACGCTCTTTCTTGACGAGGTAGGCGACATGGACCTCGAGCTGCAGGCGAAGCTCTTGAGGGCCATACAGGAAAGGGAGTTCTACAGGGTCGGCGGAAAGGAGCCCATAAGGGTCGATGTGCGCATAATAGCCGCAACGAACCAGGACCTTGAAAAGGCGGTGGAAGAGAAACGGTTCAGGGAGGACCTCTTCTACAGGCTCAATGTCGTAACGATAAACCTGCCGCCGCTCCGAAAGAGGAAGGAGGACATCCCGCTGCTTGCGGAGTACTTCTTCGAGAGGTTCCACCAGGAGATGGGTATTGAAAGAAGGCACCTCTCGAAGCAGGCCGCAGAGGAGCTCATGAGCCACTCCTGGCCCGGCAACGTAAGGGAGCTAGAAAATGTCCTGAGGAGGGCCGTCCTGCTGTCACCGAACCTGATACTCATGCCCGAGGACCTCACACTCACCAAGAGGCAGCACAAGAAGGAATCACTCGAGGAGATGATCGCAAGGAGGCTCGAGCCCTTCATAGAAAAGACCTCGTCAAGGGGCAGGCAGGAGCTCTACGACTCCATAATGCCCTTCATGGAACGCCCGCTCATAAAGCTCGTCCTCAAAAAAACGCGCTTCAACCAGGTGAAGGCAGCGGAGCTGCTGGGGATAAACAGGAATACCCTGAGGAAAAAGATAAAGGAACTCAAGATAAGCCGCAAGGACGTTAAGGAATAACCCGCACTCCATGTCCCGTCCCAAGAGAAAGCAAAGGAGCTCCGTCCGTTTGACCTGGGATTCAAAGGTCCGGTTGGAAGGCAGCTTCGAAGAAGGCGTCTTAAACCAAGGGCTTAAGACAGCGGAGGTTGTGCTGCCGCTTACTCCGAGCGCACAGGGGCGTTACCACCCCGAGCTCGAGCCCGAGGTAAGCCCGGACCGCATGAACCGGCTCATACACGGAGACAACCTCTCGGCCCTTAGCTCCCTCATCGGCGAGGGGCTCGCATCCTCGGTGGATCTCATCTACATAGACCCGCCGTTTCTTTCGAACTCGAACTACCACCACAGGATAACGGTGGATAAGGAGGTATTTACGCTTAAGCGTCCATCCTACAGGGACAGGTGGACGAGGGAGGCGTACCTCGACATGATCTATCCCCGGCTCAGGCTCATGCACAGGCTCCTCGGCGAGAGGGGAAAGATCTTCGTGCACTGCGACTGGCGGACCAACTCGCTCATAAGGTTGCTGCTCGACGAGATATTCGGAGCGGAGAACTTTCTGAACGAGATAGTGTGGAGCTACGGCGGCAGGGGCGCAAAGGCGACCTCCGGGCAGTTCGCGCGCAACCACGACACCATACTGGTCTACGGCCGGAGCCGCAAGGCAAGGCTCAAGAAAGTATACGTAGACAGGGTGCTGACCGAAGACGAGGCCCGGTCGATCGGTTGCAGGACGGATGAGAGCGGACGCTTCTTCAAGACCGCCCCAAGGGGCGACTACACGGATGAAAGCGTAAAGGCGCTTGAAAGACAGGGCAGGATATACAGAACGAGGTCGGGCAATATCAGGATAAAGTACTTCATGGACCGCCGCGGCGAGATGGTGGTGGAAAAAAGGCCGGTCGGCGATGTCTGGGACGACATACCTGACGCCATGCACAGCCCTCTAAGAGAGAGGACCGGGTTTCCCACGCAGAAGCCCGAGATGCTGCTTGAAAGGATAATCGAATCCGCAACGGAGAAGGGGGATTTCGTCTGTGATCTTTTCGGCGGCTCGGGTACAACCGCGGTGGTCGCCGAAAGGATGGGACGCAGGTGGATAGTGTGCGAGGGCTCTGCCGCCGGTGTGCAGGTTGCAAGGGCACGGCTTATTACCGAGTGTGCAGCGCCATTTGCGATAGAAAGGGTCGCATCCGACGGAGAGAAAGATGCCGCCCTACCCGCCGGGGGCTCCTTGCTCATACTCGATGGTCCCGTAATCGATGGAGGCCGGAACGGCAACATAGAGATCACGCTCGGCATAAAGGATTACAGGATCGATGACGGAGCCTGCCCTGTCCTGCCGGATCCCGTAAGAAAGGATCCCCTCCTGCTAATAGATTACTGGGCAGTGGACTGGGACTACGACCACAGGATCTTCAGGAGCAGGTGGCAGTCGATAAGGGGAAACGGAAAAAGGGCCGGAAGGGTTGCGGCAACGGCAAGGGCGCTCCTCACCGACAGACCGAGGACCCTCGCCGTACGTGCCGTTGATATATTCGGAAACGAGACAGAGGTGGTAACAGGGCTCGGGAAGGACCGAAGAACGGCCTTATCGGCCTCATGCAGCGGCGTGACGAAACACAACGGCAGGGGCTGAAAACATAGAGAGGACCGCGTCTGTGATAGGGCCGTAATGGGGTAATCGACCGAAGGGTCACACCGCGTGAGCCGGCGACCCTATCGGCGCACCCTGAGCCCGGCCGCGGCCAGGCCCAGCAATCCGCCTCCGAAAAGTACCAGGGTGGAGGGCTCCGGGACAACGGTAAGGTCCCACCCTATCACATCAAAGGCCAGAAGGTCGTTTTCCGTAATATACAGCATCTCCCCGTAGGCGGCGGTCGGGTCCATGATGCCGAGGGCCAGGTTGTCGGCCCAGTGGCTCGCCTGGCGGCCGTCGGGCCCGAAGAGCCCGTCGGACATGTCGATTACCGTCAAGCCGCCGTCGTGGGAAAACCAACTGTTGCGGCCGTCGTACGAAAGGTCTATCCACCCCGCACCGTAGGTATCGGAGTGACGGTAAAGGTCCAGCACAAACGGGGGCTGAGCGGGGTCCTCTGAAGGATCGATGTAATAATCTACCACACTCATGAACCCGAGCGCATGGCCTATCTCGTGGAGGGCCACACCGGTGAAGTCTATCTTGTCCGGGTCGATGCCGTCGCTCGGATCGTAGTCAAAGGTGAAGTCACTGTTGAACTCCATCTCTGCATCCGGGCCACTGAAGCCGGAAAGGTCGTAACCCATTGCCTTCAGGTTCGCAGATGTTGCGACCATATCCCAGTCGGGTCCATAATACAGGCCGTCCGTTCCGGAAACCGGCGAGTAGCTTACGAACAGAAGGCGTCCGCGGCCGTCACCCGGATCATAGGTCGGCAGGCCGTTGAGGTAATCAACGGCCGAGGTGTCGTCCGGGCTTGTACGATCGCCGGAGAGCCGGTCCTTCACATCCTCGAACCTGACATAGAATGTACTGGGACCGGTCCCGCCGATGGTACCGGGCGACATCGAGGCGAAGCTCGCATCTATGGTCACAGTGACATCGTCACTGAAGGTATTTTCCCACACGGCGGCCGCGTTGTTGAGGGCGCTCTCCTGGGCGGCTGTGGCGCCGGAAAGGTTGAACTCTATTGTAAGCGCATATCCGTCTGCAACGTACACGAAAAAGAAGACGGCGGCCAGGACCTTCCAAATACGAGCTTTCATTCCACCCTCCTATAGAGCGATATTATTTCGGACAAGCACCCGCCTCCGGACGAACCAGAAAGAGTGCCAGCTCTGGATGGATATCGGGACGAATAATACTAATAAGGATATATCCGGATCAATGACAGCGCCCCTTTGTCTGTTCCTTCGAGACAGGCTGGCGATTAAGGCATGCTGTTGTATACCGAGAAGAAGGTTGCCATCCCTTGTTAGTCACAAGTATGCAAATCACGTACCACCTCTCCAAGCGGCTGATTTCATTGAAGGTGTTTTTTAGCTGTCATCCACGGCACCTAAAACTGTAAAATTTTCCGACACCGATCGAAGCTCCGCGCAAGCCGTGTGTGCGTCCGCCACGCATCTTCCCCTGACAAGGCAGGGGGCGCATGAATCCGGGGTGCGAACTTGACAACCCGTGCACATTGCTTTAGTATTCTATCCGAAACCACCCCATCCCAACACGAAACGGGGTCCTCCTATCTATGAACAGGAAAAGCCCGTCAAAAAAGACCGATCCAAGGCCCACGCGCGAAGAGTTCCTCCAAAGGTTCATCCTTGACACAAGCGTCTTTACCAACCCGGAGGTCTACTCCGCCTTCGGAAAAAACCCCACAGAAAGCCTTAAGAAGTTCCTGGACATGGCCGGTAAGGCAAGGGGTGCGGAGTTCTTCATGCCGCCGTCCATATACAAGGAGCTTACACACTTCATAGAGCCTTCGGCGATACCGGCGAAGCTCCAGATCATTATCCAGAGGAAGGCACCCAAGAAGTACGAAATGACCGTACCAGCCTTTCTGCTGTATGAGCTCATAGACGATGTCAGGAAGAGGGTGGACAAGGGGCTGAGGGTCGCGGAGGAGATGGTGGAAAAGGTCAGGAAGGATCCGCACCCCGAGGACATGACAAGGCTACGGAGAAAGTACAGGGAGGCGCTGAGGGAAGGGATAATAGACAGTAAGGAGGACGTCGAGCTCGTCCTGCTGGGGCTCGAGCTCAACGGCGTCATAGTAACGGCCGATAAAGGGATTATGACATGGGCCGAGAAGCTCGGTATAAGGTGGATCGAGGCGGAGAGGCTTAAGAACACGGTAGAGGCCTTAATCAATAAAGGTTGAACCCCTGAGCCCGCTCTTTACAAACGATGTCGCCTTCCTGTATATCCTCCTGAACCTGACCAGGTAGTACTCACCCGACTTTTCCCTCGAGTCAACGGCGATATCAACCGGCGATCTTTTCAGGTGTTCAAAGAGCCTGTCGATGTTCACAGGGTTGCGCATCCTTATGGAGAAAACTTCGTCTATCGCCCTTCCACCCAGCACATCATCCTGGACCTCCATGATCGGAAGTACGAGCGCTGCGCCGAGTTCCGCGGCCCTGGAGCGTGCATCGAGCCCCAACTCCTTCAACGAAAAAGCAGCCATGGCGATCCTCTTTGTGTAATAGCCCGGGGAGAGGTCCTTTATTATGCGGCTGCCCACCATCAGGTCATGGATATGCGAGTAGGGCGTAACATATTTGATAAACCTCGCCCCGTCCCCGACGGGCTTCATGACGACCCCTTCGCGCCGCTCGCGGTCAAGCCTCAGGACAAGCTCCCTCACCCGGTCTGCATCACCGGGGGTAAAAAGGCCGAAGACCTCCACGCCGGGCAGTCCGTACTCATCAATAAGCCTGTACCTTTCACCAACAGGAAGCAGCCTTCCGGTGTCCTTCTCCATGATGTCGAAGACGAAAAACCTTACGTCTTCGTCTATGTATGGTGGAGATTCCACGTTGTAGGGGTTGCCCGGGCCTGCGACCTCGCAGCAGAGCACAAGCGACGGGTTCTCCCTGAAAAACCTGTCGCAGTCTATGAACTCTGCCATCCTGTCGGTTGAAAACGGGCACACGAAACCGCCCCGGCTGAAGGCAAGCACCTTGCCGGAAAGGCTTGCTATCCTTATGTTGTAGCCGTCCACCTTCTCCTCGACGTAGTATTCGCCTTTGAGGTTCCTCCTTATGCCGTTTTCGAGATGGACCACGCGGTTGATGTGCGGGTAGTCCCTGATGATGCCCTCATCCGACAGAACGGTCCCCCTGCCCAGTGTCTTCACGTTCTTGTCGAGCCTGAAAAAGAAGGCCCCGTCCCAGCTCTCCGCTATGACCTTTCTCCTTGTAAGGGCCTCGTACCATATGCGGCCGCCCTTTTCGGCGTCACCGAAAGAATAGATGCCTGTAAGTCTATCGAGCAGGTCTTCCATGGATCATTGAAGCTCCCTCGAGTGTGCTCAGGCCTGCCTGTAGCAGACAGGGAATCTTCTCATGTAAGGAGTTGTCTGATTACACTTCGCTCGCCAACCCGAAGCGGGCTTCGGGGAATGCCTGCCTGTGCGTATCCGCACGCATACAGGCTCTCAGAGTGCATCTTCACCCTTTACAGATTATACAACAAAAACCGGCATGGTAATATACCGGACTTCAATCCCCTACTCGGGCTTCTTGGGCACGGATCTCTTGCCGGCCGTTGTATCCTCGACCGGTCTGACGAAGCTTATGAGTGTCTGTCCCGGCTTGGGCTGCGGCGGTTTGTCCGCGGTAAACACGGAAAGCTCCCTGTTTTCGTTTATGAGAAAGAGGGGAATGGCGTCGGCGTAACGTGTCTTGAAGGCCTCGAAGTCGAACTCCTCGGTCAGGTGCGTTGTCTTCACGACCATCCCGCTCCTGAACCTTCTGTCCAGGAAGGAGAAGTTTATGCCCTCGCCGAAGAGCAGCCTTCCCCTGAGCGTATCAGAGGTCCTTTTTGCATCCCCTGGTGCAAGCTGGTAGATCTCCATCCGTTCGAAGACGTCACTGAAGTGGAGTGCGGCAAGTGAGTTTACATTGTCGTTCTGGGTCAGGGCCATGAAGCGTCCGAGCCCGCTGAGATCCAGCTCCTTCGGCAACCGTTCGGAGAGGATGCTTCCAAAGTGAGCCGGCAACCCGGACATGCGCGCCTGCGATATGTTGGCCCAGTTGTTGTCCACAAGGAGTACGTCGAACCCCTCCTCCTTGAGCGCCGAAGCTATGGCCCTTGCCCACGGATGCGCACCGGCTATGAGGACGCCCTGCGGGTTCGGCCTTGCAACTCCGAGGAGTCCGGCCACGGGCGCGGCCCCAAGGCCGTATATGACAACGGTCCCTATTATGACCATGAAGGTAAGGGGCACCACGAGCTCGGCCTGTGGATGGTTCATCTCCATGAGCCTTAGCGAAAAGACCGATGCCATGGCCGCCGCCACAATACCCCGCGGGGCCATGCACATCAGGAAGAACCTCTCCTTGAACTTGAGCCTGGAACCGATGGTCGAAAGCAGCACCCCGACGGGCCTTGCAACGACTATCAACGCCGCAAGGAAGACAAGGCTGTTAGAGCCCAAGAGCGCAAGGTCACCCGGATCAAGCCTTGCGGCAAGCAGTATGAAGAGGCACCCTATCAGCAGTACCCTGAGATTCTCCTTGAACTCTATTATGTGTTTCACCGTCACCCTCTCCTGGTTCGCAAGTATCATGCCCATGAGGGTTACCGCGAGAAGCCCGGACTCCTCCTGGAAAAAGTCCGACACAGCAAACACGCCCACGACCATCATCAACGTTACCGGGTTCTGCAGGAAGTCGGGTATCCAGTAACGCCCAAGCAGCATCACCATGACCGCGGCCCCTGCAACACCTGCAGCCCCCCCGATGAGAAGGGACTTCAGAACCGCTATGAGGGCGAGCGAGGTGGCCTCCTTGAAACCGCCCGAAAGTATCACCTCGAAGACCAGAACCGCGAGCACCGCGCCTATGGGGTCGATGACTATTCCCTCCCATCTAAGTATGGAGCCCAGGTACCCCACCGGTCTCACATGTCTCAAGAGCGGTATGATCACAGTGGGGCCTGTAACCGACAGGACGGCACCGAGGAGGATGGAGATGGAGGGCTCGAGACCGAGGATGAAGCGTGCGCACACGGCCGTAACAGCCCAGGTAGAGATCACCCCTATGGTCACAAGGTTTCTTACGACACCGCCGAAGCCACCGAGCTCCGTCACGCGCAGGCTCAATCCACCTTCAAACAGTATCACCGCAACGGATACGCTAACGACCGGCAAAAGCAGTTCACCGAGGAACGCATCGGGGTCGAGCAGGCCGGTTACCGGTCCTGCGATAAAACCCGAGACAAGAAGGAGCAGTATCGAGGGTATGCGCAGCCGCCAGGCAAGCCACTGCGCCCCTATACCGAAGGTGATCAGACTGCCTATACCTACAACAAGATTTTCACTCAAGAAGACCTCCTATTTCTACTTCTACGGTAGATCGGTATATCGAACCTGTCCGAGGGGCTCGGTTGATCTTCCCTTGCTTCGCCAGGCGCTTCGGCCCATCCTTGAAGTGACATCGAAAAAGAACGATTCTTCGGTGCCTCACCGCCTTCTGTCCGATGAAAGACTTATACAGCATGTATAGGCCCATGACAACCTCCGCCAAGTATTTTCCCGCGGCATGCGGACTCCGTGCCCGCCGAGGCGGGGCGATCCCGGCCCATGAAGCTCATCCGATCAGGCCTGCCGATCCGGCACGCAAACCGTTGTCTTTGATCCCTCATGGTGTTATCATACTCGTCGGGGAAAAACCGTTTTTTCTGAAGGAGCCGGCTATGACAAGGGCTGAAAAAAGGATCAGCGGATTGTATGCAATAATGGACACATCCTATGTGGACTTGGAAGAGATCGAAGCGACGGCCCGCGTGATCATGGAGGCCGGGGCTGACATCATACAGCTGAGGGCAAAGGGCGCCGCATCTGGAGACCTCCTGGAAGGGGCGAGACGACTGAGGAGGCTCAGTCGAAGATACGGTGCGATATTCATCGTAAACGACAGGGTCGATGTGGCGCTACTCGTGGATGCCGACGGGGTGCACCTTGGACAGGAGGACATACCGGTCGAAGAGGCCCGCAAACTCCTCGGACGGGACGGGTTGATAGGGCTGTCCACGCACGATCCGGACGAGGTCGCAAGGGCCGGCCGGCTTGCCGAAAAGGGCATCATAGACTACATCTCCTTCGGTCCGGTCTTCCATACCCGGACAAAAAAGGACGCCCGCCCCGCGGCAGGCATTCAGGGACTTGTGGAGGCGAGACGGAACGCAACCGTACCGATAACCGCGATAGGCGGCATCACGGCGGAAAACGTCCCCTCTGTCCTTGAGGCCGGGGCGGACGCCGTTGCCATGATCTCCGAGGTCCTCCTGGCGAAGGATATGCGCTCAAAGATCAAAGAGCTTCTGTATATAATCGAATCACGGAACAGAGGGGGATAATCCCCTGTGATCCGTCCTTGTGCTTACGACTGGTGCACCTGGAAGTCCGGGTACGCATTTCCGCCGTGCTCCCCGTAGTCCAGACCCTCCATCTCCTCCTCCTTGCTGACCCTGAGGCCGACGGTGACCTTTATCAGGTAGAAGAGGATAAAGGATGCAACAAAGGTCCATATGAAGCAGGCCACTACACCCGTGACTTGGACGCCGAACTGCTTCATGGTAAAGCCTGTTTCATTGAATATGGCGGCTGCCAGCGTGCCCCATGCCCCGCAGACACCGTGAACCGAGATGGCGCCGACAGGGTCGTCGACCTTTATCCTGTCAAAGAACAGGACCGAAAGGACCACCAGCACGCCGGCGATCGCACCTATGGCCACAGAGCTCGCCGGGCTTACATTAGCACACGCGGCGGTTATGCCGACCAGCCCGGCCAGTGCACCGTTAAGGCTCATCCCCAGCTCCGGCTTCTTGAGTATGGCCCATGAGGTGAACATCGCCAGCACCGCTCCGGCCGCCGCCGAGAGGTTCGTGTTTACGGCTATCCTTGCGATATCGGTCGTGGCCGCGGTGGTCGAGCCCGGATTGAAGCCGAACCACCCTAACCAGAGTATGAACACACCGAGGGCCGCAAGCGTGAGGCTGTGGCCCGGTATGGCCCTGGGCCTGCCGTCAGGGCCGTACTTGCCGATACGGGGCCCGAGGACGAGGGTGCCGGCCAGCGCCGCCCATCCCCCGACGGAATGCACCACCGTGGAACCGGCAAAATCGATGAAGCCCATGGCCTCGAGCCACCCGGAACCCTTGTACAGGCTCCCCCACGCCCAGCTTCCGAAGACCGGATATATCACGGCACAGATGACCGCACTGTATATCATGTAACCGACGTACTTGGTCCTCTCCGCCACGGCCCCGGATACGATGGTAGCCGCGGTCGCAGCAAATACCACCTGGAACATCCAGAAGGCATAGAGCCAGGGGTCCTGGTCCTTGCCGAAGTCGCTGAAGAAGAAGCCGGTTGTGCCGAACCATCCGTTGGATGCACCGAACATGAGGCCGAACCCTATGGCCCAGAACGAGAGGCTTCCTACGGAGAAGTCCATCAGGTTCTTCATCATGATGTTTATAGCGTTCTTTGCGCGCGTGAACCCGGTCTCCACCATCGCGAAACCGGCCTGCATGAAAAATACCAGGAATGCCGCCACCATGGTCCACACGAAGTCCGCGTTCCTCTGGACGTCGGCGGCGGTGGGCCCCTGATCACCCGCCATGGCCCGGCCCGCAAAGAGCGCAAGGACCGCCATAAGAATCAGAGTCGTAAGCATGTAGCCCTTTCTCTTCATTGTTCTCTGTCCTCCATGAAAGTGTGCTTGTAGATGTTCTTCTTACAGTGCCGCTTCACCCCTCTCTCCGGTTCTTATCCTTATTGTCTCGTCCACCGTGGAGACGAATATCTTTCCATCGCCTATCTTGCCAGTCCTGGCGGAGGCAAGAATAGCCTCGATGACCTTCGCGGCCAGCTCGTCGGTCGTTACGACCTCGAGCTTGACCTTGGGAAGAAAGTCCAGCGTATACTCCGCTCCCCTGTAAAGCTCGGTATGCCCCTTCTGCCTCCCGAACCCCTTTGCCTCCGTAACGGTCATACCCTCTACATTTATCTCCTGGAGCGCCTTTTTGATGTCATCGAGCTTGAAAGGCTTCACAACCGCCTCGATCTTCTTCATACGTTCGTTCACCTCCTCGGTTTTTGTAAGGCCGCCAAACAAAAGGCGCCGTTTGAAAGGAAGCTTCCCTAACCCTTCCTTTCAACGGCGCCTTTGCCTGCTCTCATGATCCAGGTACTACGTTGTACCGGGAGAGACTGAGAATGTCTTTCACCCTGTCAAACCGGCGGTCCGCCGCGGGTGAAGAGCCCGCTTCGCGTCCTCAATTTACCGGTCTCGAAGCCCCTGCGGCAACTTTGAAGGGGCTTAGAAGTAAAAAAACGCATCATCCGGTGAATAGCCGGTATCAGAAGTTGTATCCGCTCTCACCGTGCTGCGACAGATCAAGGCCCATGGACTCCTCTTCCACGGTGACCCTGAGCCCCATAACGGCATCCAGCACCTTGAGGAGTACGAAGGTCACCACGGCGGCCAGTACGATCGTTGCAACAACCCCCTTGATCTGGGGGATCATCTGCCCCGGATTCCCGAAAAAGACCCCTTCCGCCCCTACCGAGGCGAAAAGTCCAGTTGCGAGCGCACCCCAGATGCCTCCGACACCGTGTATGCCGAAGACATCGAGTGAATCGTCATAGCCGAGAAGCGGCTTGAGATATTCGACCGCCAGAAAACAGAAGGCCCCCCCGCCTATTCCGATAAGGATCGAAGACATCACGCCAACGAACCCGGCACCCGGTGTTATGGCTACAAGCCCAGCCACAGCGCCCGAAGCAGCCCCAAGTGCCGTAGGCTTGCCCCTTAAGGCCCACTCGATGAAGACCCAGGTGAGTGCTGCTGCTGCCGCCGCCGTGTTGGTAGTTACAAAGGCCAGGGCAGCAAGGCCGTCAGACGCCAAGGCGCTCCCGCCGTTGAAGCCGAACCACCCGAACCACAGAAGCCCGGTTCCGAGTAGCGTCAGTCCGAGGTTATGCGGGGGCATGGATTCCCCTGGGTAACCCCTTCTTTTGCCGATGACCACGGCCGCAACGAGCGCCGATATGCCGGAGCTTATATGCACCACAGTCCCACCGGCAAAGTCGAGCGCGCCGTCGTTACCGAGCCATCCCCCTCCCCAGACCCAATGGCACACAGGATCGTACACGAGCGTTGTCCAGATTATGGCGAAGACAACGAAGGCCGAAAACTTCATCCTCTCGGCAAACGCCCCGGTAATCAACGCAACCGTGATCACCGCAAACATGCCCTGGAACATCATGAAAAGAAGGTGAGGTATCGTGCCGTTAGGCTCAGGCCCTACACCGCTGAGCCCTAAATAATTCAGGCCGCCTATGAACCCGGATATATCGGCTCCAAAGGAAAGCGTGTAGCCCCACAGAACCCACTGTATGCTGATAAGGCAGAGCATGAAAAAGCTCTGCATCATCGTGCCGAGGAAGTTCTTCTTGCGGACCATGCCCGAATAAAAGAAAGCAAGCCCCGGTGTCATCAGCATGACCAGGGCGGTGGAGACGAGGATCCACGCGGTATTGCCCGTATCGATTCCCGTCTCCTCCGCGGCATGCACCGTCTCCGGCATAAGGGCCAACAAAAGGGCCGGTATTAGGACATGGCCCGCAAGGGTTACAACAGAGTGCCTCTTCATCTTTGAAATACCTCCTTGTACGACGTTGTACCCGGATGTACATGTTCTTCAAAAGCAACACAGCCGGTGTCAATGGGCGGCATCGCCCGATATCCGATCGTCACATGAAACAACTAAAAACTTGCCGAGACCCCCACTCCTCCGTAGAATACCTCGGTGTCCGATCCGCTGTTATATCCCTTGTTAAGGGCCTCGATAGCATCATCGGCGTCATCGCTCAACGGGAAGGAATAAGCCACCTTGGGCTCTATGGTTATACTGTCTGTAACGGGGATGCTCAAAGATGCGCTGAGCTCACCGTTGTAGAAGTCCGAAAACTCCTTACCCTTCTTGTCGGTGCCCAGTATCTTGTCGTCGAAGTTTATCCCTGCCGATGCACCGAGGTTGAGCGCCATATCCCCGCCGATATCAATGGAGTGTCCCACCGATAGAAGCAGGTACTGGCCGCTGCCCTCGTCGAAGTCGTGGAAGAGTGTGACGGACGGGCTGAGCATGGTATCGAAGGCGACCGAGACAAAGATCTCCTCTGTGTCGAGAGAGTTTATTAGGTCGTAGTGTATGTATCCGACGGTGGCTGAAAAGCCCTCGTATGTACGGGTATAGCTCAGCGTCAGATCCGTCTCGGTGTTCTCGTTGTAGTTGGTGTCGTAGTTCGTCCAGAACCCGAAGCCAAAGCCGGCTGATTCCACGCTCAAGGCCGGCTGTACCATTACGTCGTCGTTGTCGACGAGCTTCTGTCCCCTCCATACATAACTGCTCATGAAGTCCACAGACGCGCTGCCCGAACCCTCGAAGGCATGTACCCTCGCAGAGGCAAATACAACCAGTACCAGGGTCAAGATACCGAGAGCAACTCCCTTGATCTTCATCTTCTTCCTTCTCCTCTTGTTGAATATGTTTGAATAGATCCCTCCTCCCGCCCGGGAAGAGGCGCCCTTGCCTTTGGGCATGACCGCGAGCCACACCGTTGTAACCCTGTCATCATTAATCAGTTGATTACAACCTGAAAAACCTCGAGAACACGGCCTTGCCGTATCTGTGCAGTACGGGTATGGATCCAGGGGTCTCGGCCCTGATGGCATCCGGGTATATAACCCCCTCAAGCCCCCTCAGCTCCTCCACATTTACATCGAGCCATTCGTATACCATCTCTTCTGTGACCTCCAGATGGAACTGCAGCGCGTACGCCCTCCTTCCGAGGCGTACGAGCTGATGCGGGAAGAGCTCGCTTGAAGCGAGGTTCACACCTCCTCTGGGTACATCAAAGGTGTCCCCATGCCACTGAAAGACCCTTAGCTCCGATGGCAATCCGAGGAGCAGGCTGTCGCGCCTGCCCTCCTCTGTAAGGTGCAAGGGATACCACCCTATCTCCTTTGCCCCGCCCCTGTAGACGCGGGCCCCGGCGGCCCTCGCCATGAGCTGCGCACCGAGACATATGCCAAGAACCGGCGTACCGGCCTTCAGGGCAGACTCGATAAGACGCAGTTCGTCCGTCAGGAACGGATACTTCCCTTCCTCGTAAGCGCCCATTGGACCGCCGAGGATGACGAGGGCCGCACCGGGCCCAACCGACCTTGGGATCCTGTCTCCCCTGTATGCCCTTACCACCTCCGTATCAGCGGAAAGCCTCCTTAGCATCCGGCCTACGACCCCGGGGCCTTCGTGAGGGACCTGCTGAACAATGACCACCCTCGTGATCCCATCCTGCATGCCGTCACCTCCCGGTGCCCGCCCCAAGTGTCTGGATGATTATCTCCGCTACCTCCCTCATTGAGATCCTCCTGTTCATGCTTATCTTCTGTATCTTTGAGTACGCCTCGGCCTCTGTCATACCCTCCTTCTCCATGAGAAGGCCCTTTGCCTTCTCTATCTGCTTTCTCGCCTCGAGGGTCTCCCTCAGGTCCACGTTCTCCTTCCTGAGCCTTACAAACTCCCTGTACCTCGATACGGCAAGCTCTATGGCCGGGAAAAGCTCCTCCTCCCTCACAGGCTTTGCAAGGTACGCCATGGCCCCTGCATCGATTGCGCGCTTCACGGTCCTTTCGTCCTCTACGCCCGTCAGCAGGACAACCGGTGTCGGGCAGTGCGCATTGATATCCATGGTGGCCTCTACGCCGTCCTTGCCGGGCATCTTTATGTCCATCAGGACCACGTCGGGCCTCGATCTCCTGCATACCTCAACGGCCTCAAGGCCGTCCGAGCCCTCGCCAACTACCTGCCACCCCTTGTCTTCGATGAATCCCCTGATTACGAGCCTGTCCGTCGGGCTGTCATCTATGATGGCCACCTTCCTCATACCATGGGTTATAGCAAATTCTGTGCCAGCGCCAAGGCTCGAATCTGAAGGCTTTTTTTCGAACGGTATGGAGTAAGATGAGAGTTTTTGAGGCAGGAGTGGTTAAATTTTGTGCAAAAAAAGAGGGGGTCAGCTCCCCTTCGTAGACGGTTCCTCTCGAACCTTCTTCAAGGCCCGCTCATATAGCTCGATGTACCTCGATGCCGACCTGTCCCAGGAAAAGTCCTCCTGCATGGCCTTGACCTGTAACGCTCGCCATGCCTTCTTATCCTTGTAGACAGAGATAGCCTCCTTCACCTTCCTTACGAGGGCCCTTGCAGAGTACTGCCTGAACTTGAAGCCGTTTCCCCTGCCGCCACTGTAGTCCTTGATGGTGTCATCAAGCCCGCCGGTGGCCCTCACGATGGGGATCGTGCCGTAACGCAGGCTGTAGAACTGGTTGAGCCCGCACGGCTCGTAACGTGAGGGCATGAGAAACATGTCGCTTCCGGCCTCTATCTTGTGCGCCAGCACATTGTCAAAGGCTATCTTCACACCTAACTTCTTGGGGTACGTGGCGGCAAGGGACTCGAAGCGTTCCTGGTACCTCTTCTCGCCTGTACCGAGGATCACCATCCCCAAGTCCAGCTTCATTAGCGCGTCCATGGCCTCTGCGAGTATGTCAAAGCCCTTCTGTTCGGCGAACCGTGAAATGACACCGATAAGCGGTACCGTCGCCTTGAGCCTGAGGGAGTACTCCCTTAGGAGGTCCTTCTTGCAGGTGAGCTTGCCCCCTAGGTCATCGGAAGAAAACCTGGATGCAATGAGCTCGTCGGCCTCGGGGTTCCATACCGAGTAGTCGACCCCGTTCAGTACGCCGAAGAGATCCTCCCTGCGCTTGGCGAGTATGCCTTCGAGGCCGTAGCCGTACTCTGGCGTCTGTATCTCCCTGCTGTAGCCCTCGCTTACGGTGTTGATGACATCGGAGTAAACGATACCGGCCTTAAGCAGGTTTATCTTTCCCCAGAACTCGAGGCCCTCCATCGTGTACATCTCGCCCGGCAGCCCGGTGAGGTCGAGGAAGTCGGCCGGAAAGATCCCCTGGTATGCGATGTTGTGGATGGTAAAGAGCGTGGCCGTGGCCGGAAGCGATGAGCGGTAGATACTCATGATATAGGCGGGTATGAGACCGGTCTGCCAGTCGTTGCAGTGTATGACATCCGGCTCGAGGCCGAGCGAGACGACCGCCTCAACGACCCCCCTGGAAAAGAAGACGAACCTCTCCAGGTTGTCGAAGTAGTCGCCATCCGGTGTCCCGTAGAGGTATGAACGGTCGTAGTACTCGTCCCTCTTAAGAAAGTAGACCGGCACGCCGTCGGTCGTTCCCTTGAAGAGGTCCGCAGAAACCGTCCTTCTGCCGATGGGTATCTTCACCTGAACCCCTATGGGCTCCGTGCCGAAGCCCCTGTCCACCACCTCCCTGTAAAGGGGCATGAAGAGTGTGACATCGCAACCGAGCCTCTTAAGCGCCAGGGGCAGTGATCCTGCCACGTCCGCAAGCCCACCGGTTTTGGCAAAGGGGATTATCTCCGGTGATGCTATGACGACCTTCAGTCCCATACCATGTAAACTTAGCAGAATTCACACCCGGCTGCAACAGTCCGCTACCCCCCAAATCCCGATATAGAAATTGGGGACACCTTGCTGTAGGGGGTTCGGGGCGTTTTTTTCGGCGCTGGTGAGGCCACAGACTGAAAACCTCTGCCCGAAAGGCGCCCGACGCTGGATATCACCCGGTCTCGCCCCCCTTCGGGCACACCAACCC
>WGEY01000043.1 GCA_015492495.1 Deltaproteobacteria bacterium
CTAACTCCTTGACTATCTGTGCAGCTTGTGAGAAGTTCTCTATCGTGGCTCTCTGGGCCATAGGGGTACCTCCTTATAGTTGGTATAGTTGGACCGCTATAAATGGTACCCCTTCCTCTTTACTGACACAAGATAAGATACATTACCCGCAGAAGATCCGGATTTGACATTCTACACATTGTAGAATATAGTATTATTCATGGAGGGCAACGAGGTTTTGATTGAAATGCAATGGTTGCCATATTCACGAAATGGTTGAGAAAGGAGGACGAGATGGTTAGGACGCGTTTCATGCTGCCGAGGGTCGCCCACTGCGACGAAGGACACTCTATCTGGTCCTGGGCATGACCCTAAACTGCCCGCCTGTTCGGTGACCCCGCAGCTTTGCGGCTTGACGGCAGGTCGGGACTGAAAAAGATTAAGGATTACGGTTACGGTGGTATGACTAAGTGGCCTTGTTATTAAGGCCTGGGGGATGAGATGGATGGTTTAGGCTGGGTTATATGGTTGATCATACTGGGCGGGTTTTTCTTTCTTATGATGAGAAAGGGTGGCTGCGGCGGCGGGCACGGCCACAGCGGCAAGGATGACGGGGCTTCCGGTGGAGATAAGCACGGACACGGTGGCAAAGCGAGGAGCGGGAAGGGAGGCTGTCACTGAGGCCTGTTCCCGGTGTCCCCGGATATGGAGGTGTTGCCATGAAGCAGTTGGACTGGAGAGTGGTGTGCCTTTCCGCTGGCGGGTTCCTCAGCATCACCTATGTGCTCTGCGTAGCCTTTGACCTGCTCTTTCCGCGTTACGCAATGTACGGTGTGTGGATGAAGCTTCTGCCCGGCTTCGAGTGGCTTTCTTGGAGGAGCTTCTTGCTGGGGCTTATAGAAACTGCTTTATACGGCGTGTACTTCGGGTTGGTGTTCGTTCCGATGTATAATTTTGTATCGAGGTTTTTCAATAGACCGGCGTGAGGGGCTTCCAGGTTGCTCGTGTCGACTGTCAATCACAAGGAGGTATATTATGGATAGGGATCCTGTCTGTGGCAGGAAGATGAACCGTAACAAGGCCTACTTCACCATAGAATACAACGGTCGGCGATACTATCTCTGCTGCCCCTTGTGTCAGGCGGAGTTCGAGAAGGATCCGGAAAGATACGTTGTAAAGACCGGAAAAAAAACTGGTGGTGGGAAAAGACGCAGTTGATTGCTTAAACCTTCCCTCTTCTGTTCATTGCGCCCTGCAGTGTCAGCGCGGGCGGGAGAGGCGTTGCGGTGTGCTTAGACGCCCACGATCAATGGCAAAGAAGGCGCATGACAGGCTTATGCCCCGTGATATGTGTGCACCCGTCGTGGAATAGCCCGGCTGTGTGATAACCTCAGAGGCTGGTTTTAGGCCCGGTTAACCCGGTTAAGCAGAGATTGTTTGACGGCATGTCCGGACAACGGAGTATACAATGGAGTATGATGAAGATGACGATGAAGGTATTCTCATGAAGGTGCGTGGTGTTGAACCGGTGTGCGAGATGGGTGTACCGGGGTCGGTAAGGCTGTCAATTGCGGGCATGACATGCTGGCGTTGCGCGTTAAGGGTTGAAGAGGCGCTCAACAACATGGATGGCGTGGAAAGTGCGGTCGTGAACCTGAGCAGCGCAGAGGCCTTTGTCACCTACGACACGCGCAAGGTGTCTGTCTCCGAGTTGGCCGGTGCAATAAGAAAAGAAGGCTTCGATGTGGGGACAAGCTGCCTCACCATGGGCATAAAGGGCATGCGTTGCGCCTCATGTGTCTCGAAGATAGAGGATGCGCTCAACTCCACGCCAGGCGTGGTGGATGCCGTGGTGAACCCGGCAAGCGAGTCGGCCAGGGTGGAGTACCTGCCCGGGCTTGTTGATGCTGACACCGTGGAGCAGGCCGTGGTCGGAGCCGGATACGCGGTCGGGAGGCCGTCTGCCGAGGAGCCGGAGGACAGGGAGCAGGCAGCCAGGCAGAGGGAGCATGCGACCCTCATGAAAAAGTTCTGGCTAAGCATCATAATAGGTGTGCCGGTGATGGCCCTTTCATATCCTGACTACATCGGTCTTGGCGAGCTCCTGCCGCGAGGAAGCACAGCGTTGCGCATCGTATGGGGATTCATGGGGCTTTTGACCCTCCCGGTGCTATTGTGGGCCGGAAATCAGTTTTTCATAGGGGCCTGGAATGCATTCAGGCATCGCTCGGCCGATATGCACACCCTGATAGCCATAGGTATATCCTCCGCATGGATATACTCCACTGTCGCCGTCCTCTTTCCATGGATATTCCCGAGGGCCGAGCTGGCCGATGTTTTCTACGACGTTACCGCCATTGTGACGGCCCTTGTTGTGCTGGGTATGGCCCTTGAGCTTCGAGCGAGGAGCAGGACCAACGAGGCGATAAAGAAGTTGATGAGCCTTCAGGCCCGCACCGCAAGGGTCATAAGGGACGGGAAGGAGGAGGACATACCGGTAGAAGAGGTGGTGGTGGGTGACATAATACTCGTAAGGCCTGGGGAGAAGGTGCCGGTGGATGGCGTCGTCACGGAGGGCTCGTCAGCTGTGGACGAATCCATGGTGACCGGAGAGTCGATACCGGTCGAGAAGTCGACGGGTGACGAGGTGATAGGCGCCACCATAAACAAGACCGGTTCGTTCAAGTTCAGGGCGTCGAAGGTAGGCAAGGACACGATGCTTTCGCAGATTATAAGGATGGTTCAGGACGCCCAGGGCTCCAAGGCCCCGATACAGAGGGTGGTGGACCGGGTGGCCGGCTATTTTGTTCCGACGGTCATAATCATTGGCATACTTGCGTTCATGGCATGGTTCACATTCGGTCCGGAGCCACAGCTCATATACGCTGTGGTGGTGTTCGTGAGCGTCTTGATAATTGCGTGTCCATGCGCTCTTGGCCTGGCCACGCCGACGAGCCTCATGGTCGGGGTGGGCAAGGGGGCTGAGAACGGTATCCTCATAAAGAGCGGGGACGCGCTTGAGACAGCGCACAAGCTGAACGCCATAGTCCTTGACAAGACAGGCACCATAACGGTGGGCAGGCCTTCCCTCACAGATGTGGTGGTGTCAGGCGGCGTTACGGAAAACGATCTTCTGCTCTACGCAGCCTCGGTAGAGAGGGGATCGGAGCATCCGCTCGGAGAGGCCATAGTAGAGGGTGCGCGGCAGAGGGGGCTCGCTCTCCTCAAGGCCGACAACTTCAAGGCCATCCCGGGCCACGGCGTAGAGGCTGTGGTTGCCGGCAGAAGGCTGCTTCTCGGCAACATCAAGTTGATGCGGGCCGAGGGTGTTGCAACGGGCGGTGCGAAGGCCGGGGCCGAAAGGCTTGCAGATGAGGGCAAAACCCCTATGTACGTGGCGATAGATGGCAGCCTCGCCGGCCTCATAGCTGTTGCCGACACGGTCAAGGAGGATTCGGCCAGCGCGATAAGAGCGCTGAAGGGGCTCGGGCTCGAGGTGGTGATGATCACCGGTGACAACGAGCGGACCGCGCAGGCCATCGCCAGGGAGGTCGGCATAGACAGGGTCATGGCCGAGGTTGTTCCGGAGGACAAGGCGCATCAGGTCCGCCTGCTTCAGCTGGAGGGCAAAAAGGTGGGCATGGTGGGGGACGGCATAAACGATGCCCCTGCCCTTGCTCAGGCCGACGTGGGTATGGCAATAGGCACGGGTACTGACGTTGCAATGGAGGCCTCGGATATCACGCTCGTGAAGGGAAGCCTGAGCAAGGTGGCCACGGCCATAGAGCTTTCCAGGGCCACGATGAGAAACATAAAGGAGAATCTCTTCGGTGCCTTCGTATACAACGGCCTCGGCATCCCGGTGGCCGCGGGCCTGCTCTATCCATTTTCCGGAATGCTTCTTTCACCTATAATAGCCGGAGCGGCCATGGCCTTCAGCTCAGTGACCGTTGTCACAAATGCCAACCGCCTAAGGATGTGGAAGCCGCGGGAGGTGAGGGGATGATTACCAAGATCATCGTCGACGCGGTCGGTCTGGTTTTAATAGTGCTTATAGCCTGGTACTTCTGGTTTTCGCGGAAAAAGGGCGAGGCGGCCGCGGTGAGCGGCGGGGTTCAGGAGGCCTACATAATCGTCAAGGGCGGCTACACCCCGGATGTGATCATAGTTAAGGCGGGAAAGCCTGTCAGGCTCATATTCGAGCGCCGCGAGGCGTCTCCTTGCTCCGAGAGGGTTGTGTTCAAGGACTTCAATGTATCCAGACTCCTTCCGGAAGGGGAGAAGGTGGCCGTGGAGATCACACCGGAAAGACCGGGTGAGTATGAGTTCGCCTGTCAGATGGGGATGTTCAGGGGCCGGCTCGTTGCAGAGGCCGGATGAAAATCAAAAATTTAATTCTATTTTAATGGCCCGGCCTTCTCAGGGGTATGGTAAGGCACTATAATTAAAGTAGGGAAAGGGAAAAAATCCTAACCATGGAAGGGGGTGACGGGTCATGAGGAGCCGGGAATACCTTCGCCATCATAAAGAGTTGCCTGTCGAGATAGCCCTGCTCATACTGACCTTGATCATCATAGGCGGGCTTTCACTGCCCATATGGGCCATGATCGTGACACTGTTCGAGGCTCTGGTGGTGCTTTCACCTCTGCTTGTCGCCGTCGGGGTTATTGTTGGAATAGTAAAAGGGGTACATTACCTCATCAAACGCCGGAGAACCGGATGACTTGGTCAGGTGAGGGAAAGCGGTCTGGATTGTGCCGAACATCCCGACGCATGCGATCACTTGGAGACCAGTACCTCGGCACGCCCTTCCTTACGCGTGACGTTTATGCCGACGTCTCTGGCGTGACGGTAGAGGGTGATGTCCATCGAGGCTGAGCCGACCTTCAGGTTCTTGATCGTCACCTCCTTGAGAAAGGCCGGCAGGGCGGGGTTGTTGAAGTATACCTTGTTGTTTTTTGCCTGTATGGAAAGCCCCATGCATGCCTGCAGGAGCATGAAGACCGAGCCGGTGGCCCAGGCCTGCGGGTCACAGGCGACCGGATAAAGGGTGGGGCCTTCCCTTTCGAATCTGTTGAAGCCGCAGAAGAGCTCCGGCAGGCGGTGCAGCTGTACAAAGATACTTGCGTCGAAAAGGCCTGTGAGTACTTTCAGGGCGGCGTCTTTCAAACCGTAACGCGCCATTCCGTACGCTATCATCGCATTGTCGTGCGGCCATATGGAACCGTTATGGTACGACATGGGGTTGTAACGCACCTCCCGCGAGGCTATGGTCCTTATGCCCCATCCGGTGAAGAAGTCCTCGGAAAGGAAGTTTTCGGTGACTGCCCTTGCATGCGACTCGGTGGCTATACCGGAAAAAAGACAGTGACCTGCGTTAGAGCTCTTCACGCGGCAGCTCTTTTTCTCACCGTCCAGTGCAATCGCGTATATGCGCAAGTCGTCGCACCAGAAGGCCTTGAGAAACCTCTCGCGAAGTGATTCTGCCTCTGATAGGAGTCTTCTGCCCCTGTCCACGTCGCCAGTCTCTAGCGCTATGCGCCCGGCCCTAAGCTTGGCCTCGTACACATAGCCCTGAACCTCGCACAGTGCAATGGGCGGGGCGGCAAGCCTGCCGTCGTGGTGGAAGACGGAGTCGTCCGAATCCTTCCACCCCTGGTTGGTAAGCCCTTCCCTTCCGTGGCGCGAGTACTCTACGAAGCCGTCCTTGTCCGAATCACCGTAGTTGTCGATCCAGTCCAAGGCCATCTCTATGTGCGGCCAGAGTTGCTGGATGAACTCCCTGTCCCCCGTCCGCTCATAGTAGTGTCCTGCCAGGATTATGAAAAGAGGGGTCGCATCGACGGTACCATAGTACTGCCCGAACGGTATCTCTCCCAGGGCGGCCATCTCGCCCTTGCGTTCTTCGTGTAGGATCTTGCCGGGTTCGGCCTCCTGCTCGGGGATGAGCTCTGTAGCCTGGCGGGCGGCCAGGTAGCTTAGCACCCCGTGCGCAATGTCAGGGTTCAGCCACAGGGTTTCGAGGGCTGTTATTATGCCGTCACGCCCGAAGACCGTGTTGAACCACGGTATGCCCGCGTACGGGTAAAGGCCGTGATCGGTCTGGGTCAGCATCATGTACAGATCAGCCTGCGAGCGGTTAAGCCAGTCGTTGAACTGCTCGTTGGATGTTTCCACGATACATGTATCATTCCTGAGCTCGTGGTGCTCCTTCCTGGCCCTGTCAAATGCGGCCTTGTAGGAGGTGACGGCAGCCACAGGCCCTGAGCCCTCAGTCTTGCACAGAACCTTCAGGTGATATGTGGCCTGCTCGTGTGAATCCAGTCTGGTTGAGAAGTTTGCATGGTCTGCCCCGACATCCTCGGGGCCGTCGAAGAAGTCGATGCATGTATTCCTCGTCCGTTCATCCAGCCCCCTGTACCCGAGTACCACCCTGGTGCCCTCTATCCTCGGTTCCAGGCTCTCGCCGCGCCTTTCCCTCTTTAAGCCACGGACCTCAAAGATGTCAACGTGATCGGCCTCGAAGTTGTAGGAGAAGGAAAAGCCAACAGGCTCAAGGCCGTAGTTGCGTATGTTTATGCTTTCATAGTACCCGCCGCGCCAAAGGAAGATCGTCCTGCGAAGGTAGAGTGTGCCCTTGTGTATCATTCTGCCTTCAGGGGTTTCGAAGTCGGGGTTTGTAACATCTACTACAAGGAGGTCGTTATCCTCCTTGACCAGGGAGCTCAGGAGCAGGGGGCTTTTTCCCTCGAACCTGAGAACCAGTCGCGAAAGGAACCTTGTCCCCTCGTGGTAGAGCCCGTGGTCCTCGAAGCCGAGGGGGCGGATGTCTCCGTGCCGGTCGAAGAGGGCGAAGGTGTCCCCGTGCTTGAGCACCCGGCTCTGCTCGTCCGCAAGCGAAGAGGTGGCCAGTATGTAGAATTTGTCGTGTATGCGCAGAAATTCTTCCATCTCAGTTCATACCCTGGATGCCTCAAGCGGCGGATGAGTGGTCTCCACGAGCCCCTCGTATATGTCGAGGTACTCCCGGGCCATCCTTGCCGATGTGAACCTCTCCTCAAAGACCTCCCTGCAACGCCTGCGGCTTATGGTGGATATCTTCTCCACCGCCTTTACTGCCTCGTCTATATTCTGGACGATGAAGCCGTTCACGCCATGCTCTATTACCTCGGGCACAGACCCGTGCGGTCTCGCTATGACCGGTGTGCCCGAGGCCATGGCCTCTATCATAACCAGGCCGAAGGGCTCCGGCCAATCGATCGGAAAGAGGAGTGCCAGTGCGTTACCCAGAAATTCGTTCTTTTCGGCCTCTCCGATCTCGCCTACGTACTCGATGAGCGGGTGATCCATGAGAGGCTCGACAACGGTCTCGAAGTAGGTTTGGTCGATCTTGTCCACCTTGGCTGCTATCTTCAGGGGCAGTCCCACCCGTTTAGCTATTTCCACGGCGTAATCGACCCTCTTCTCAGGGCTTATCCTGCCCAGAAAGGCGAGATACCCGCCGCTGCCCTCCATGTATCGGTGCAGGTCCTCTGGAAGACCGTGATGGACCGTGCCCTGCCAGTTTATCCAGTGCAGCGGCCTTCTCTGTGCGTCCGACACCGATATGACCGGTATGTCGGAGAACTCCTCGTACAGGGGGACGAGGTCCGGGATGTCAAGCCTGCCGTGCAACGTGGTCACCGAAGGGGTCTTCATGCGCCGCATCAGTGGGAATGGCAGGTAGTCTATGTGTGAATGTATGATGTCGAACTCATGAGCAAGCTGAAATACACGCTCGACCATCAGGACATGGTGGGCGATCTGGTCCACGCAGTGCTTGTCCAGACGGAGCGAGCGGTGGCACTGTGCCACGAGCTTTGCCTCGGTCTCGGAATCCCCGCTGGCAAAGAGCGTTACGTCGTGTCCCATGCGAACCAGTTCCTCGGTCAGATATGATACGACCCTTTCGGTCCCACCGTAGTACTTCGGGGGCACACTCTCAAAAAGCGGTGCTACTTGTGCTATCTTCATCTCTCCACTCCTTTCTCTTCCACTGGGAAGCCTTCGGTTGCTCCGAGATGAAAAGAATATGCCCTCCCGGGGTATTTTTTTATATTGTTAATCGCCGGCCGTCCCGGATGTGCCGTATCCATCCGGGCTCAAACGGCAAAGGTGACGGTACCGGGCAGCGGCCCGGTACCGAGAGAAGAGTTGTCGTTGCAGGGACGTACCCTGCGTCACTGGGGCTGGTGCCTTTCCTCGGTCATCTCCTTTACTATCCTGTAGGCCTCTTCTATGGCTTCGTCTATCTTGTCCACGAGCTTTCCGCCGGCCTGAGCCATCTCCGGCCTGCCGCCGCCTCTTCCGCCTACTATCGGTGCAAGCCTCTTTATTATCTCACCTGCGCTGAACCTGCCTGCGAGGTCTCTTGTAACCGAGGCCAGAAGGAGTGCCTTGCCGTCGTACTTGCTTGCAAGGACGACTATGCCGGAGCCCAGCTTCGACCTCAGGAGATCGGCCATCTTGCGGAGTTCCTGTGGCTCTTCGGAATCGGCCCTGACCGCGAGGATGCTTACGTCATCAACCTTGCGGACGTCGTCGAGGAGTTCCTTCGCGCTCTCCGCCTTGCGGCTCTCCTTGAGGGAGGCGACCTCCTTTTCGAGCTCCTTTTGGCGCTCCATGAGTCTCCTGATCCTTGCCGGCAGCTCTGTCCGAGATACCTTGAGGATACCGGCGCATTCGGTGAGTATCCTGTAAGACTCGTTCAGGGTCTTCAGTGCGGCCTCTCCGGTTATGGCCTCGATCCGCCTTACACCGGCTGCAACCGAGCTCTCGGAGAGTATCTTTATAAGCCCTATGTCACCGGTCGTTGTGACGTGTGTACCGCCGCACAGCTCGCTGCTTATCTCGTCTATCCTGACCATCCTTACGGTCTCACCGTACTTCTCGCCGAAAAACGCCAGGGCACCCCTTTCAACGGCCTCCTGGTACGCGAGGACCTCGGTCGTAACCTCGAGGTTCTTCCTTATGGCGGAGTTTACCTCCCTTTCCACCGCCTCCATCTCTTCGTCGGTGAGGGGGGCGAAGTGGTTGAAGTCAAAGCGCAGCCCCGACGGAGTGACCAGGGAGCCGGCCTGACGTACATGTTCTCCGAGGACCTTTCTGAGAGCTGCATGGATGAGGTGTGTGGCCGTGTGGTTGCGGCACGTGGCGGCCCTCTTTTCCAGGTCAGGGGCCATCTCGAGGGTGTCGCCGACGCTCACGGTCCCTTCCTTAACCAGGCAGCGGTGGACTATGATCTCCTCCACGGGTTTTTTCGTGTCCACGACCTCTATCGAGACCTCCTTGCCTACAATCGTGCCGGTATCCCCGACCTGACCGCCGCTCTCGCCGTAGAACGGGGTCTCTTCCGTTATTATCTCCACGCTGTCCCCTGCGTAGGCCTTCTGCACGGCCTTCCCGTCCTTGAGGATACGTACCACCTTCGACGAGGTTACCTCAAGGTGGTATCCCACAAACCTTGACCTTACACCCTCGGCCGCAAGGGCGCCGTAGATATCTCTACCCGCGACCTCCTCGGCCGCACCCTTCCAGGCCCTGCGTGCCTTCAATCTCTGAATGTTCATCTGCTCGTTGAACCCCTCTTCATCGACGGTAAAGCCCTCCCTCAGGACGATATCGGCCGTAAGATCGAGGGGAAAGCCGTAGGTGTCATATAGTTTGAAGGCGAAGGAGCCGGGTATCACGGTCTTTTTCCGGGCCTTCAGTGACTGCATCTCCTCTTCGAGCATGGCAAGGCCCCTTTCAAGTGTCTCGAAGAACCTCTCCTCCTCGCCCTTTGTCGCCTTCTCTACGAGCTCGCCGGACCGGACTATTTCCGGGTAGGCCTCTCCAAGAAGTTCTATGACCGTGCCGGTGATCCTGTGGAGGAATGGTTCCGTTATGCCGAGGAACCTGCCGTGTCTCGCCGCCCGTCGTATGATCCTTCTGAGCACATAGCCTCTGCCCTCGTTCGAAGGAAGGATGCCCTCGCTTATGAGGAACGTCACGGCCCTCGAATGGTCCGAGATGGCGCGTATGGAGAGGTCCTGCTCCGGATCCCTGCCGTATTCCACTCCGCTCATCTTCTCCACGCGCTCTATTATGGGGGCAAAAAGGTCTGTGTCATAGTTGCTGAGCTTACCCTGCAGCACGGCCGTAAGCCTCTCGAGCCCCATGCCCGTGTCGATACTCGGGCTGGGCAGGGGGGTTATCACACCATCGGCGTCCCTGTTGAACTGCATGAAGACCAGGTTCCACAGCTCGAGGTACCTGTCGCAGTCACATCCCACCTGGCAGCTCGGACCGCCGCATCCGACGCCTTCTCCCTGGTCTATTATGATCTCGGAGCAGGGGCCGCACGGGCCTACATCCCCCATGCTCCAGAAGTTGTCCTCCTCCCCCATCCTCTTTATCCTCTCGGGCCGGAGCCCGATCCTGTCCCTCCAGATCCTTTCCGCCTCATTGTCCTCCTCGAATATCGTAACCCAGAGCCTTTCCTCGGGCAGGCCCAGTACCTTGGTCAGAAACTCCCAGCCGTATTCGATGGCGCCTTCCTTGAAGTAGTCGCCGAAGGAGAAGTTGCCCAGCATCTCGAAGAAGGTGTGGTGCCTCGCGGTGCGCCCGACGTTCTCGAGGTCATTGTGCTTGCCGCCCGCCCGCATGCACTTCTGGCAGCTCGCGGCCCTCTGGTACTCGCGCTTCTCTTCACCCAGAAAGACCTTCTTGAACTGGACCATCCCCGCGTTCGTAAAGAGCAGGGTGGGATCGGCCTCGGGCACAAGCCCGGATGAGGGGACGATTGTGTGTCCCTTGCCGGAGAAGTAATCCAGAAAGTTTTTTCTTATCTCGCTCGATTTCATATCCGCCTTGTCGTTATTCGTCGTAGCAACAGGGATCGTCCGGCCGGTTGATGACGGAACTTACGGTCGAAGATGAAAATCCCCTTGAGCGCAGGTGCCGCATGGCCCTCATCGCGACGTCCCGCGAAAACGTGCCGCCGGGGTCGTTCCTTCTAAGCCACCTTTCGAGCACCTCGCGTGCAGCGTTCAACTCCTCGGTGGCATCTATCTCATCTATAACCCTGTCTGCGACCTCACTTGCGATACCCCTTCTCTTGAGGAGGCAGGCCACCTTTATCCTTCCCCACCTTCTTTGCCTTATCCTCGAAAGGGCAAGCCCTCTTGCAAGGGCCTCGTCGTCGAGATACCCGAGTTCGGTGAGCCTGCGGACGGCACCGGAAATCTCTTCCTCGGCGCACCCTCTGGAGCGGAGCTTTTTTTGAAGCTCGCTCGTAGAGTACTGCCTGTATGAAAGGAGCCTTAGCGCCTCGTCCATGGCCCTCGGCGCGCCGGCGCCAGGGTCTGCAAAACGTCCTTTTCTCATCGGCCTCCGCGGCTTGGATACCTCAGAAGCGTTCGATCCCCGGCGGTGTCTCGGGTTTTTCCTCCTCTTCGTCTTCCATCCCCTTTTCGAACTCCTTCCAGCCGGCATCACTCGTGCCGGTGACCCCCTTCACCTTGAGCGCAAAGTCGTCGGGGTTTGAGGATTGCCTCAATGCCTCGTCGTACGAGATCAGGTCCTTGTTCAAAAGCTCCATCAGCGACTGGTCGAAGGTCTGCATGCCGTAGGTCGTGTGCCCCTTTGCAATGGCGTCCGGTATGTCCTTTGTCTTCTCCTTGTCAACGATGCACTCCCTGACCCTTGCGGTTGATATGAGGACCTCCACCGCCGGGACCCTTCCCCTTCCGTCCTTGGTGGGCATGAGCCTCTGGGATATCACGCCCTTAAGCACACCTGCAAGCTGTATGCGCACCTGCTTCTGCTGGTAGGGAGGGAAGACCGAGACTATCCTGTTTATCGTCTCCATGGCGTCGATGGTGTGGAGGGTGGAGAGAACGAGGTGCCCTGTCTCAGCCGCCATGAGCGCTATCTCTATGGTCTCGAGATCCCTCATCTCGCCCACCATTATGACGTCCGGATCCTGCCTGAGCGCCCCCCTGAGAGCCTCGGCAAAGCTCGTTGCGTCCACGCCGATCTCACGCTGGTTGATGATGCTGCGTTTGTCCTTGTGCAGGAACTCTATCGGGTCCTCGACGGTTATGATGTTGCAGGAGCGGTTGTTGTTTATGTGCTCGAGCATGGCCGCGAGTGTGGTGGATTTTCCGCTGCCGGTGATACCCGTAACAAGTATAAGCCCGCGCATCTCGGACGAGAGCTTTTCGAGGATCTTCGGCAGGTTGAGTTCATCGAAGTTCTTTATAAGCATGGGGATGACACGCAGGACTATGCCCACAGCCCCGCGCTGCTGGAATATGTTGACCCTGAACCTGCCCAGCCCGGGCACGCTGTATGCTATGTCGGCCTGGTGGTTTTTTCTGAAGGTCTCTTTCTGTGTGTCGTTCATGAGCCGCAGGGCGCACTGGGATACGCTGTCCGGGGTGAGCCTCGGGTGGTTCTTTACAGGTATCAGCTTGCCGTATACCCTTAAAATGGGAGGCAACCCCGCCTTCAGGTGTACGTCCGAGGCCTGTTCCTTCACGGCGAGGTTCAGTATGGCACTCAAGTCGACGCCAGCCATCTCCTATTCCTCCTTGGTTTTCAATCCATAGTATTCATGCAACCTCTGCTCGAGCTCTATGGCCTTCTCGGGGTTCTCTTTGAAGAAGAGCCTGGCCGCCTCCCTGCCCTGGCCTATTCTCTCGTCTCCGTACGAGAACCACGAACCGCTCTTCTCCACTATCTTTGCCTTGACCCCGAGGTCTATGAGGTCCCCTTCCTTTGATATGCCCTCGTTGAACAGGATATCGAACTCCGCGTCCCTGAACGGCGGGGCTACCTTGTTCTTTACTATCTTTACGCGCGTCCTGTTGCCTATTACCGAGTCCCCGTACTTGATCTGCCCGATCTTGCGTATGTCCATCCTCACCGACGCATAGAACTTGAGGGCGTTTCCTCCGGTGGTGGTCTCCGGGTTGCCGAAGAAGACCCCTATCTTGTGGCGTATCTGGTTTATGAAGATCATGCAGGTCCTGCTCTTGCTTATGGTGGCCGTGAGCTTTCTCAGCGCCTGGCTCATGAGCCGGGCCTGGAGACCCATGTGGGAGTCTCCCATCTCTCCCTCTATCTCGGCCCGCGGCACGAGTGCTGCCACCGAGTCTATGACGATGAGGTCCACGGCACCGCTTCTTACGAGCATGTCAGCTATCTCGAGCGCCTGCTCGCCTGTATCTGGCTGCGAAAGCAGCAGCTCATCCGGATTGACCCCCAGCTTCTTGGCGTATTCTATGTCGAGCGCATGTTCCGCATCGATGAACGCGGCGGTTCCGCCCTGCCTCTGCGCCTCAGCTATTATGTGCAGTGTGAGCGTGGTCTTGCCGGATGACTCCGGTCCGAAGACCTCTACGATCCTGCCTCTGGGCACACCGCCTACACCGAGCGCCACATCGAGGCTCGGTGAGCCGGTTGATATGGCGGGGACGTCGATGCGCGGGGCGTCCTTTCCGAGGCGCATTATCGAGCCCTTGCCGAACTGTTTTTCTATCTGTCCTATGGCCAGCTCGAGGGCCCTGTTCTTGCTGGATGTGGGAGTAGTTGACATTATGAAGACCTCCTTTCGTTGACCGGCCGGAACTTCTCCGGGCCGGCCCTTCCCCTTCGGTTGCATACTTACCTAATAATATATTCGCCGTTCGGCCTTTTAGCAAGCATCCTTGCGGTCTGCCTCGATAATATCCGCAGTTCTATCCCTTGAGCTCGACGGCCTTCAGCACGGTGTGCACGGCTCCGGTGGGCTTTAGGTCGCTTCTGTAAAGTATAACCTCTCTTACGGAAAAAGCCACGGCCGTCTTCTCTTTGACCGTGCCTGCCCGCCTGCCGAGCGCCCTGCGGTCTGCCGGGTTCTTTATCCTGCAGATGGTGATATGCGGGTGGAACCCCTTTTTATCCCGTTCAAATCCTATTGCCTCCAGGCGTTTTTCTATCTTCTCGTAAAGGAGTCTCAGCTCGGGGCTTTCCTCGATGCCTATCCATAGGACCCTCGGGCGATCAAGGCTCGGGAACCCGCCCAGGCCGTCGGTCCTTAACTCGAAGCCCCCAACACCGCATGCGGCATCCTCCAGTGCCGCCGTAACATCCTCGATAAACCCGGCGTCTATATCGCCTATGAACCTGACCGTAAGGTGCATGGATTCGACCTTGGGCCAGGATGCCTTTACAGGGGACTTTTTCAGCTCCTCCTGCACCCTCTTGAGCGCCTCTTTCACTTCGTCCGGCAGGTCTATGGCTATGAACGCCCTTATCTTTTCCTTCAACTCTATGTTTCGGTAAGAAAGTCCAGAAGTAGGCGGAGTGCAGAGGCGGCTGCCTCCTTCTTTATAACGCCCCTTGAGCCGCTCAGCTTGAGTCTCTTTACCTTTGCCCTGTTGTTCCAGGCAAGGGCTATGAAGACCGTTCCGACGGGTTTTTTACTGCTCCCCCCGGCAGGCCCGGCGATACCTGTGACGGCGAGCCCGATATCGCTTTTAAGCTTCTTTTTTACACCCACAGCCATCTCCTTCGCCGTCTTGGAGGAGACCGCTCCGTACCCTTTCAATGTCTCCGGGGAGACCCCGAGGAGGTCTTTTTTCACCTCGTTGCTGTAGGCGATTATACCGCCTTTGAACCACACGGAGCTTCCGGGTACACCCGTTATCATATGCCCCACGAGCCCGCCGGTGCAGGATTCAGCGACCGCTATCATCATACTTCTTTCAGAGAGCAACCGCCCGACCGCCCTCTGTAACACTATACCCATGATACAATCCCCGTTATGATATGGACGCAGATGTTGGCGTAGATTCCGGCTGCCACGTCGTCGAGGACTATGCCCGCTCCGCCCTTGATCCGTCTGTCGAGGATGCCGATCGGAAACGGCTTAAGGATATCAAAAATCCTGAAAAGAATAAAGGCCAATATCATGTTGAGCGGCGTGAACGGCACCATGAAAGCGGCCACAACGAAGCCGGCGACCTCGTCGCAGACTATGCTTCCGGGATCCCTGCCCCCTATTATCCCTTTCGCCATTCCGGCGAAGAGGATCGAGGCAAAAACGGTGAGCACCACAGCGAAGATACCTCTACCAGGGCCAAGCACGGATATGCCGTAGGCCATCGGTATACCCCATAGTGTCCCGATCGTCCCCGGGGCAAGCGGCGAGTAGCCAAGGAAGGTTCCGGTGGCAAAGAAAAGAATTATCGTCTTCCTCAAGTCCTGTAAGCCGCGGAATCGTCGTAAGGTCGCCTGTTTGTGTCGTCGCTGGGGCGCAGCGGCCACTGCGTTCGCAACGATCACCTTAAGCCCCTCTCAACGGCCCCGCCGTCTCCTTTATTTTCCCGCCCTATGGCGGGAGGTTGTCCCGACAACCGCCGGATCTTCTCGGTCTTCAGAAGATATACCTTCTCATCCTTATATTCATCAGAAGCCATATGCCTATGAGCATCGTGAGCAGGAAGGAGCCTCCGTAGCTCAGAAACGGCAGAGGCACGCCCACTACCGGCAGAAATCCCATGATCATCCCGATGTTTATGATCACGTGCCAGAACAACATGGAGGTGATGCCGAACGCAAGAAGGAAGCCGAACCTGTCCTTGGAGTTTGCGGCCGTGTCGATGCCGCGCATTATCAGGATGAGAAAGAGTGCGAGTACGGCGACCGAGCCAACGAACCCCCATTCCTCGGCCAGTATGGGAAATATGAAGTCCGTGTGGTGGGCCGGCAGAAACATCAGGCTTCCCTGCGTGCCTTGTGTGAAGCCCTTCCCGAAGAACCCTCCGCTTCCTATGGCTATCTTGGACTGGAGCGTGTGGTAGCCCGAACCGAGCGGGTCCATGGTCGGATCCAGAAAACTGAGAAGCCTCGCCTTCTGGTAGCTCTTCAAGGACCACCAACCCACCGGCACCATCGCCGCAAAGGCCGCTGCGAGCGAGACGAGGGTGGAGAGCCTCACCTTGGATATCAGTATCATCGAAGAAAATATGAACAGGAATATGAGCGCCGTGCCGAGGTCCGGCTGCTTGGCTACGAGCAGGAACGGCAGAAGGACGAGAACGGCCGGAACCATGAGCTCCTTCCACCCCATCCCCCTGGGGTCAACCTGCTTTGAACTCAGGTTCCTGGCGAGTGCTATGACGAATGCGACCTTCGCAAACTCCGAGGGCTGGAATGATATGAAGCCCAGGGAGATCCACCTCTGCGCACCGCCCATGGTCTTACCAAAAAACAGGGCGAAGAGGAGCGTGATGAGAGACAGTCCGTAGATGACATAAGCGAACCTCTCCAGTATCAAGTAGTCGATGACGAGCGCCGGCACGATGATGACCAGCCCTATGAAGAGCCAGTAGAGCTGCTTGTGGTAGAAGGCGGGCTCAAAGGTGTGCGTGGCGCTGTAGATGCAGGATATTCCTACAAGCGCGAGCAGGAGCGTTATAGTAAATATGAGCCAGTCTATCTGCGCGAGGTAGCGGTTCCTTGTCATAGGCTCTTCCAGGCCTCTTTTTCCTTTGCCAGTACTTCATCCGCGGCGGTGTTCACATCGCGCGTCCTGTATGCCGGTTCGGTGCCGGTGCCGGGTACGCCGCCTTTAAGGTACGCGCTTATGACCTTCAGCGCGACAGGCGCCGCGGCCCTTGCGCCGAATCCGCCGTGCTCCACTATCACGGCCACGACTATACGCGGGTCGTCGTAAGGGGCGAATCCCACGAACCAAGCATGGTCACGTAGCCTGTAAGGTATCTTTTCAATATCCCTTATCCTCTCCTTCATCCTCACCACTTGGGCCGTGCCGGTCTTGCCGGCTATCCTAAGCCCGCCTACGTTCAGCCCCTTGGCCGTTCCGTTCTCCTCTTCCACCACCCCCCTGAGCGCCCTTTTCAGTATGGCGAGTGTTTCGGCGGATACCCGGACCCTGCCCTTCTCTTTGGGGTTGAACTTCTGGAGTACCCTGCCTTCCGGGTCTTCTATGCTTTCCATGAGCTGCGGCACGAAGAGCCGGCCACCGTTTGCTATGGCGGCGTATGCGTTCAGGATCTGAAGCGGGGTGGTGAGCATGAAGCCCTGGCCCACGGCAACCGATATGGTCTCACCGTCGTACCACGGGGTGCCGTGGACCTTCATCTTCCACTCGTTCGAAGGCACAAGCCCTGTCTGCTCATTCCCCACCCCTATGCCGGTGGGCTCGCCTAATCCGAACTCCCTCGCATAGTGTGCGAGCCTTTCAAGCCCCACCCTCAGCCCCAACTGGTAGAAGAAGGTGTCGGCCGACTCGACTATGGCCGTATATACCCCCACCTTTCCGTGTCCTTCCTCCTTCCAGTCGCGGTATTCACGCCCCCCGTACCAGAACGAAGGACCGGAAAGAAGCCTTGTAGCCGGCTCTATTATGCCCTCTTCGAGTGCGGCCGCAGCGGTTATTACCTTGAAGGTGGATGCCGGAGGGTACTGGCCCTGGATGGTCCTGTTCGTCAGCACCTTGAACGGATTGCTTATTATCGCCCTCCATTCCTCGCGCGATATGCCGTCTGTGAGGTCGTTGGGGTCGAATGAAGGGCTGCTGACCATGGCCAGTATCTTGCCGTTTCTCGGGTCCATGGCTACCACCGCGCCGGCCCGCCCTTCCATGGCCTCCCACGCCGCCAGCTGTGTCGGCAGGTCTATGGTAAGCCGCACGTTGTTTCCGGGATAGGGCGGGATGTTTTTTATGACCTTTATGATCCTGCCCGTTGCGTCGACCTCGACCTGCCTGCCGCCGTCTGTGCCCCTGAGGACATCCTCGAATGTCGCCTCGATGCCTGATTTGCCGATCTTGTCTCCGCGCCTGTAGGGGTTGTTTTCCCTCTTCCTGTATCGCGCGTACTGTTTTTCGCTTATCTCGCCGAGGTACCCCAGAAGGTGCGCCGTAACCGACTTGTAGGGATATGTCCTTTTCGGGCCGACCTCTATGACAACGCCCGGCAGCTCGAACTTGTAGGCCGCAACCCTGGCCATCTCCTCCCAGGTGAGGTCCTCTTTCAGCTTTATCGCGCGGAAGGGGGCCCGCCCCTTGGCCTTCTTCAACCTCTTTTCAATGGTTTTTTCGTCGATGTCCACGGCCTCTATGAGAATCCTCTTCGTCTTGTCCCAGTCATCTACGTCCTCGGGTATGACCAGGAGGTCGAACCCAGGCCTGTTTTCAGCAAGCCTTATGCCGTTACGGTCTATGATGAGCCCTCTGGGCGCCGGGGTTCTCGTAAGGCGTATCCTGTTGTTCTGGGAGAGCTCGCTGAAGTACTCCCCCTTCATGATCTGCAGGTACCAGAGCCTTGCAACAAGTATGAAAAACGCGAAAAAGACCACGCCTATGATAACAAAGACCCTTTCTCTTAGATCCCCCGGATCCTTGTCTGTAAAGTGGTCCTTCACCGCTGTCCTCCTCCTGCAACACCCGTAATCTTTACGGCTTTGAGCCACGTGAAAAAGGCTATGAATACAGGCGCAAATAGCCCGGTGACCGTGGCCGCAAGAAGCATCCGCGGCAGAAACGGAACGTCGAGGTCCGTAAGACTGAGAAGTATCCAGATGAGAATACCCTTTGTCAGGGTTAATGTGCCGGCCAGCGCGGCCCTGACCGAGGGGTTCGAAAAGTGGACCCTGCGTGATATTAGGTGCACTGCGGCGTATATGAAGACGAGTGAGAAGGCCGTGGTGCCGATGATGCCGCCGTTGAAGACATCCTCCACGTAGCCCAGGACAAAGCTCAATACCACCCCCTCTACCGAAGACCTTTCATAAGCCATGAACAGTACCGCCAGCACCGTTATGTCGGGGAGGGGCAGCCCCGGAGCGATGGTGCTCTTGAAGGAAAGGTAGAGTATTGTGACGGGGAGGAAAATCAGGAAGTTCTTCATAGGGGCTTCCTCCTTTTGCGTCCGGACTCGCGGCCGAACGGCTCATGTGCCCCGGTGCCCTCCATCTTTCCCTGTTTCATTGATATGCCGCCGCCTGTGACTATGAGGACCTCTTCGAGCCTCCTGAAGTCCGCGGCGGGCCGAAGCTCTATGCGTTTGAAGAAGTTGTCCTCACCCTTGTCGACCGAGACGACCTCTCCGACGAGCAACCCCTTGGGGAATATGGTGGAGAGCCCGGCCGTCACGACCCGGTCACCGGGGATTACGTCATCGAGCTGCCTTACGTACTTTAGGATCAACCCCCCGGAACCGTCGCCCTCCACCACACCCTTCACCCTTGTACGCTGGATTATGACGTCGATGTTCGACCGGGGGTCCGTAAGCAGGAGTACGGTAGAGGTGAACCTGTTGGTTTCGACTATTCTCCCCACGATCCCCTGCGGGGTGACCACAGGCATGCCGGCCTTGATTCCGTCGCCCGAGCCCTTGTTTATGGCAAGCGTTCTCATCCATTCGCCGCCCGGGCCGAAGCTGCTGAAGCCGAGTATCTCGGCGGCGACCGTCTTTACAGGGGTCTTGTCCTTGAAGCGAAGCAGTTCCTTGAGCCTCGCATTCAGACCCAGTTCTTCCTTGAGCCTGTTGTTTTCCTCGACGAGCTGGTTGATCGTCCTGCGAAGTCCTTCGTTCTCTTCGCTCAGGCCTACCAGGTATATGTAGCCGTTCCAGACGCCGACCACCTTCGAGCGGATACCGATGAGAGCACTTTGAACGGGTTTGGTTACGACCGAAAGGACGCTCCTTACTATTACGTCCCCGCCGGTGCCTTTTCTGGTGGTTGATACCAGGTGCAGTGAGACAAGGCAGAGGATTACCGAGGCGAGTATTACCTGGTGTCTCTTTATGAAAGAGAGCATATTTAGTTTGTAGGTATGGTTACTTCTTTCAAGAGTTTTATCTCGTCAAGGAGCTTGCCCGCACCCTTGACCACGCAGGTAAGCGGATCTTCGGCGACCGTGACAGGGAGTCTGGTCTCCTCCCTTATGATTATGTCGAGGTTTTTGATGAGGGCCCCACCTCCTGCCAGCACTATGCCCTTGTCGACCATGTCGGCGGCAAGCTCCGGAGGGGTCGTTTCGAGGACATGTTTTATAGCCTCTATGAGTGCGTTTATGGGTTCGGTCAACGCCTCTCTTATCTCGCCGACGGATATCTCCATGGTGGTGGGTATGCCGGTGACGAGGTTGGCGCCCTTTATCTCCATGGTCTTGTCTTCATCCTCCGGCATGGCGAGCCCCAGAGTTATCTTTATGTTCTCCGCCACGCCGGTGCCTATGGAGAGGTTGTACTTTCTCTTTATGTACTGTGCTATGGCCTCGTCGAGCTTGTCGCCGCCTATCCTGAGCGACTTGGCCCTTACGATGCCGGCGAGCGAGATTACGGCTATCTCGGAGGTGCCGCCGCCGATATCCACTATCATGTTCGCAGAGGGTTCGGTTATCGGGAGCCCTGCGCCTATGGCCGCGGCCATGGGCTCCTCGATGAGGTACACCTCGCCCGCGCCGGCCGAATATGCTGACTCCCTTACGGCGCGCATCTCCACCTGGGTTATGCCGGACGGTACGCCCACGATTATCCTGGGACGCACCAGGAGCCTGCGGTTGTGGACCTTGGTGATGAAGTACTTGAGCATCTCCTCGGCCACCTCGAAGTCGGCGATAACGCCGTCCTTCAGCGGCCTTATGGCGGCGATGTTGCCCGGGGTCTTTCCGAGCATCGCCTTTGCCTCCTTGCCAACGGCAAGCACCCTTCTGCCCCTGCCGTCCTTCTTGACGGCAACGACCGAGGGTTCGTTTGTCACGATCCCCTTACCCTTTACGTAGATAAGTGTGCTTGCTGTGCCGAGGTCTATGGCAAGATCGTTCGAGAAAAAACTCAGGAGGTAGTTGAACATTAAGATACCCTTGAACTCTTTAGTCGGTACATTTAGTATCGTATCAGAAAAGCTCGATTATTGGCAAGCGGAAAATTCGTCAAAAAGGTTGAATTTATAAAGAAAATCTATTAATATACTCAAACTCCGAAGCCTTTTCTCACCCCTGTGCAAAATCCCCGGACGATCTGCAGGAGTGATTGACTCGGCCTTGTGACATTAACTTTAACTACCATTACCTAAAAGGGGGTTCTTTGATGCTCGATTTCCTGAGGAAGAAGCGCCAGTCTCTGTTTATAATACTTATATTCTTCGTAATTATCATCGGATTCGTATTCTGGGGCGTCGGCCCTACCGGCACGAAGAAGGGAGCCGCCCCTGAGGTCGTGGCCAGGGTCGACGGGGTGCCTATCACAGCCACGGAGTACGCGAACCTCTACAGGAGACAACTCGATTATTACAGGGATGTCTTCAAGGACCGGCTAACCGATGATCTCCTTGAGAGGCTCAACCTAAGGCAGAGGACCCTCGATGCGCTCATCGACAGGCTGCTTATCCTCAACGAGGCCTCCAGGCAGAAGGTCAGGGTCGGTAAGGAAGAGGTCCAGAAAAGGATCATGTCGCTTCCGATATTCCAAAAGGACGGGGCCTTTGACAAAGAGCTCTACTTCACGATACTCCAGAGGAACCGCATAAAGCCCGCTGACTTCGAAAAGAGCGTGGAACATGAGCTCCTCATAGAGAAGATGCGGGACACCATCATCCGGGACATCGCCGTAAGTGACGAAGAGGTGAGAAGGGCCTTTACGAGGGAGAACAGGCTCGTTGCCTTTGACTACATACGGATCGATCCCAAGGCGTTCCTGGCGCAGGTGAAGGTGGACGATGACGAGGCGAGGGATTTTTTCAGGAAGAACGGGGAGAGGTTCATGGTGCCCACCAGGCTCAAGGCCTTCTTAGCCTACGTGGACAAGGACGGGTTTGTGGACGAGGTGGAGGTCCCGGAGGAGGAGCTCAGGAGCTATTACGAAAGGCATATCTCCGATTACCGCGAGCCCAAGCAGGTGCGTGCAAGACACATACTGATAAGGCCCGAGCGTTCCATAGAGAACAGGGAAGAGGCGCTGAAGGCGGCCAAGGAGAAGGCCGAGGCCATATTGAAGAGGCTAAAGGCCGGAGAGGACTTTGCCGAGCTGGCACGCGAGTTCTCACAGGACCCGGGTTCCGCGTCAAAGGGCGGGGACCTCGGGTACTTCGGCCGCGGGACCGTGGTACAACCGTTTGAAGAGGCTGCCTTTGCCCTGGAAAAGGGCCAGTTGAGCGATCTGGTGGAGACGGAGTACGGTTTCCACATAATCAGGGTCGATGATATAAGGGGCGGAAAGACCACACCGTTTGAAGAGGCCCGGAAAGAGATCGAGATGATACTCAAGCGCGAAAGGTCCCAGGAGGAGGCCAGAAAGAGGATGGTGGCCTTCCGCAGGCTCTTCGAGGAGGGGGCCTCACTTGAGACGCTCGAAAAAGAGGCGTCAGGACGAGGCATAAGGACACGTCTTACTGGCTTTTTCACCGAACAGGACCGGGGTGAGGAGCTCGTGAGGGACGCTAAACTCCGTGATGCGGTCTTCACCCTTGAGGCAGGAGGTGTGAGCCGTATAGTGGAGACCCCGCAGAGGTTCTACGTGATAAAGGTCGTTGAAAGGGTGGAAAGGCATGTTCCTCCATACGAGGATGTGGCCGACAAGGTGAAGGAGACGCTCTTGAGAGAGAAGGCGAGAAAGCTTGCAAGGAAGAAGGCCGAGGATCTCCTCAAGGCCGCGCTCGATGGCAGGGATTTCAGGAAGCTCGCAAAAGAGGCCGGTGTGAACGTCGAGAGGACGGACTTCTTCACCCTCTCGCACGGGTTCGTTCCCGGCGTAGGCATATTCGTTGGGGACAGGGAGGATCTTTTTGACCTGGAAAGGGATAATCCATACTACCCCGAGCTCATATCGCACGCCGGAGGCTTCTATGTCTTCAGGCTCGCCGCCACAAAGGGTGTCGACGAAAAGAGGTTCGAGGAGCAGAAGGCAGAGCTCACGCAGCGCCTTCTGGAAAAGAAGAGGCAGGATGCCGTAAGAAAGTGGCTTTCAGAGCTCAGGAGCAAGGCCGAGATTACGGTCAACGAGGACCTCCTGTGATTCGTATGGCGCTCGCTGTGTGTCTCCGCTTGGCTCCGGTATGTAAATTTTCATGTCGAGGTTGATCTATGCGCCTTAAGAAGATGTTTCTGCCCACGTTGAAGGAGTCTCCGGCAGACGCCGAGGTGGCAAGCCACAGGCTCATGGTGAGGGCCGGAATGATAAGGAGGGTGGCCGCAGGGGTGTACAGCCTCCTCCCGTTGGGTCTGCGTGTCGTACGGAATGTAGAAAGGATAGTACGCGAGGAGATGACAAGGGCCGGGGCCCAGGAGGTGACGATGCCTTTCGTCCTTCCAGCTGAACTCTGGAAGGAGAGCGGCAGATGGGAGGTATACGGCAAGGAGATGCTCCGTTTCAGGGACCGCCATGACAGGGAGTTCTGCCTCGCCCCGACTCACGAGGAGGCCATAACCGACATGGTGAGGGGCGAGGTGCGCTCGTACAGGGAGCTTCCGGTCAACCTCTACCAGATACAGACGAAGTTCCGCGACGAGATCCGTCCCCGCTTCGGGCTTATGAGGGCGCGGGAGTTTATAATGAAGGACGCCTACTCGTTCCATGCGACCGAGGAGAGCGCCGAAGAAGAATACAGGAACATGTACGAGACGTATTCGAGGATCTTCGAGAGGTGCGGGCTGGAGTTCAGGGCCGTCGAGGCCGAGACCGGCCCCATCGGCGGCTCCTTCTCCCATGAGTTCATGGTGCTCGCCGACACGGGGGAGGACGCCGTGGCCAGTTGCACGGGCTGCGGCTATGCCGCCAACATAGAGAGGGCCGAAATAGGAGGACGCCCCAGAGGTTCGACCCGGGTAGTGACTGAACCGGGAAAGATTGAAAAGGTCTCCACACCGGGGATGAAGAGCGTTGAAGAGGTGAGCGGTTTCCTGAAGGTCCGGCCTTCGGCGCTCATAAAGACCCTCATCTACACGACCGAAAGTGGAGTGATCGCAGCCCTCGTAAGGGGTGACTGCGAGTTGAACGAGTCGAAGCTCAAGCGGGTGCTCGGCACCGCGACACTTGTCCTTGCGGATGAAGAGACCGTGAAGCAGGCGACCGGCGCGCCGGTGGGCTTTGCCGGGCCGGTCGGACTCAAGATACCGGTGTACGCCGACCGGGGTGTCAAGGATATAACCTCAGGGGTCACCGGTGCGAACGAGGCCGATGCACACCTGGTTAACGTTGTGCCCGGAAGGGACTTCGATGCCACCTATGCGGACCTGAGGGTGGTGAGGGAAGGTGATCCTTGTCCGAGGTGTGCCGCCGCCTTCGAGATAAGAAGGGGCATAGAAGTGGGGCATATCTTCAAGCTCGGCACAAAGTACAGCGAGGCCATGGGCGCGACATTCCTCGACGAAAAGGGTGTTGAAAGACCGCTCATCATGGGCTGTTACGGCATCGGCATAGGCAGGACGGCCGCGGCGGCCATAGAGCAGAACCACGATGATTACGGCATTATCTGGCCCGCACCGCTCTCGCCCTTCCATTGCCACATGGTGCCTGTGAACGTGAACGACAGAGAGACGCTGGAGGTCTCCGAGAGGCTGTACTCAGAGCTCGTCGAACAAGGCTGCGAGGTGTTGTACGACGACAGGGATGAGAGGGCCGGGGTGAAGTTCAAGGACGCGGACCTGATAGGCATACCCGTACGGATCACCATAAGCTCGCGGACCATCGCACAGGGCTCTGTCGAGGTGAAAGAGCGCAGCTCCGGAGAGGTGAGGCTCGTAAGGATAGAGGACGTGGCCCGCGATATCCGCGGTCTTTTCGACAAGGGAAAAAACTGACCCGTCCGTGTTGTGCCGTGTGATTTTTCGGCTATTATTGTAGTAACGCGGCGGGATCTTCTGGTTCCCGGAGCAGGCAAGGACCATGGCTGAACGGAGGTACATCCTTTACCCTGTATGGGACCCTCTTCTGAGGGGGGTTCACTGGTGGAACGTACTTACGCTTTGCGGCCAGCTTGTAACCGGAGCCTTCATCTTGTATCTCGGCGAAGAGCTCGACCATATGGACCATGAGGGCCTCGTAGGGATCCATCTCGTCTTCGGATACCTCTTTGCGGCAGGGCTTCTCGTGCGTACCCTGTGGCTCTTCACCGGACCGGAGAGCGCAAGGTTGAGGGACCTTCTGCCCGTAACCAGGGCCGGTCGGAGGGTCCTTTGGGAGACGGTCCGTTTTTATCTCGGGCTTCTCAGGGGGACCCCGCCTCTGTACAGGGCGCACAACCCGTTTGCAGGGATCGTCTATTGCATCTTCTTCCTTGTTGCATGGTTCCAGGTCGTAACAGGTGCGATGACGCTCAAGCTTGCCGCGGCTCTCAGGGAGGATTCCGCGCTCCTGGAGCTCCACGAGGCCGGCTTTTTCCTCATCGTACTGTTCATAGCCGCCCATCTTGCGGCCGTATTCATTCATGAGTTGGTGGAACGGAGGGGGCTTGTTTCCGCCATGGTACACGGCTGTAAGATCTTTACCGATGAGGAGATCGAAGCGCTTGAGGGCGAGCCGTGAGGCGGCGGGCGGCTTGCCGGAGCTGTACACAACGGTTCAAACCTTAACCGGCTGGACCCGTCGCCATGAGCTTCTACAAGCAGGAGGTCTTTATGAACGGCAAGGTGAATATCGTCTTCGGGCTTCTGTACTTCGCAGCAACGGCCCTCTTGGGTCCGGTGCTGCTTGTTCCCGGAAAGGGCGGAAACTTCCAGAAGATGGCCGAGGCCACCAGGGCGGTAGAGAAGGTCCGGACGGAGTCGGCCGGGGGTGCGCCGTCCATGGAATCACTCGGTGAGGCGGTCACCGGGATCATGGATTACCTGAAGGACATTAACAGGATCGGGTTCGTCAAGAGTGCGGCCCATGCCCATGGAAACCTGGAGGCCCTCCTGAACGTCGTGGCCGGGCTCGTGATACTCACGCTCGTGGTGCCTTCGAGCTACAAGACCGTACTGAGCCTCCTCTTCCTGATAGGTGCCGTCTTTCATTCAGGGATGCTCTACCTCGTTTCCGTCTTCGGCATCCGCTGGGCGGGCAACCTCACCTTCATCGGTGCCGTGGCCATCATCGCCGGGCTCGTGCTCCTCGGCGCGGCGAGCATAGTCGGGATCAGGAAGGCCGGTTGAGGTCCTTCTCACCCTATAGAGCCCTATCGGTGTCTGTCGCTTTTCCCATCCGTGTTACTTCACTCCGAAAGAGAGCGGCCTGAGGATGGTACAGATTGAGGCTTGATTGAAGCCCATCGAGCGGGCTCAGGTCTGCCCGTAGCAGACAGGGAATCTTCTCATGTAAGGAATTATACGATTATATTTCGCTTGCTGACCCCGTGTTTGCACGTCTGCGCAGGAAGGTTCCTATATTGCAAACGCAGGGTTTGTACGGCATGAGCTAAGAGCGTGTCTAAATACCAGATACTGGAGTGTGCCGGGCCATGATAGCCATGATAGTGATGACGAATCTCGTAGAGGAGCCCTCTTTCAGGAACATGCTCCATGTCTTCAGGGACAGGCGTGATGCCGGAAAAAGGCTTGCCTCTAAGCTGTCTTCATACAAGGGGAAGGAGTGCATGGTGCTCGGCATACCATCGGGCGGCGTACCGGTTTCGCTGGAGGTGGCAAGAAGGCTGCGCGCGGAGCACGATGTCATCATCGTGAAGAAGATTCAACTGCCCTGTAACACCGGGGCCGGATTCGGAGCGGTCGGTCCAGGAGGGGATGTCTTCTTGAACGAATTCCTGCTCGATCACATGAACCTGACCCGGAAGGAGATCGAGGACGAGATAGGAAAGGCCATGGCTACCATAAAAAGCAGGGAAAGGCTCCTTCGCGGCAACAGGCCCTTTCCCTCGCTCAGGGACAGAACCGTCATTGTCGCTGACGACGGGCTCGCATCAGGTTACACTATGCTTTCGGCCATCGAGTTCCTGAAACGCTGCAGCCCCGCCAGGATCATCGTAGCCGTACCCACTGCATCATTGAGGGTCGTCGAGTTGATCTCCCCGAGGGTCAACGAGCTCATCTGCCTGAACGTGAGGACCGGACCGTTCTTTGCCGTGGCCGACGCCTACCGGAGGTGGCGCGTGTTCGGTGACGACGAGGTCTTCGGTATGCTCGAGGACTTCCGCAAGGAGCGCATGAGGTGAAGCGTCCTCTCCTTGCCCATGAGACGTTGGCGAAGCCTGGCCGCCGCAAGATGCACAGCCGCCATACCTTCTTCGGAGAGCATCCTCTCTATTTAACCGGCAGATCCAGATCCACAGGCCGCCGTTCCTTTAGCAACCGAGTCACCCGGCGACTCGATTTTCTCTGAAATATCCGGGATCGTATTGAAATGGCCACGTATTGTGGTATAATCCTCTAAGTTTTTCACATCCGGTTTGCCATCCGGCAGATTCCTCTTTGGAATATCATCCATCCAGAGTCTGATCTCGTCAAATCGTATATGCATTCGGCCGTGCGGATCCTTGGTGGCTTCCCGACCACATGAGTGTGTCCTTGCGCGAAATAAGCGCATGGCTGCTGTACGGGGCTACTGCTGTGACACAGTTATGGACCACGGTCTGCTGGCTGACTATTAAGGGCGTGGTCCCCGGTGCTCACTCGGTGGAAGGATCTACCCACCGGGTATCCCATGGGATGGGCATAGGTCGGGTCTACGCGGTAGGCGCTTCGGAAGTGGGGCAGAGCAGCCCGAAAGGCTTTAAGGGATAGGGTGCGTTATGGCAGGATCCGTGAAGAGAGGCCGTAAGAGTATAACGGGTGTGCAGCCCTACGGTGACCTTACCGGTCTCAACAGGTCAAGGGCGCTCCTGGATACCGTTGGCAGGGAAACGCTCGAGAGGATTGCGCTCAGCTACTTAGAGCTGCTGGACACCTCGTCGACGGTATACGAGATCGACGGCGGTTACGCCATGATCGTTTTTACATCGTCGTATTGCCGGTTTCTTGACCATGCCTCGCGCCGCCTCTGCGATACGGATGACAACGCCGAGGCCCTTGACTGCGGCAGGTGGCTGTGCCGCGAGTCGTGTTGGCGGGGGGCCTCGCTAAAGAGCATATTGACCGGCAAACCGGTTGATCTGCACGAGTGCGCGGGCGGAATAAACATCCACGCCGTCCCTATCAGATCCTGCGGTGAGGTGATCGGCTCCATAAATGTGGGCTATGGCAACCCTCCCACCGACCGAAGGACCGCCCGCAGGATCGCCTCCATGTACCGGGTCGACCCCGAGGACCTCCTTAACGTTGCACGTGAGTACAGGCCCCGCCCGGACTATATCGTCGACGCCGTCAAGAGGCATCTTTCGGTATCCGCCGAGCTCATAGGCGAGATATATGCACGCAAGAGGGCGGTTGAAGTCCTTAGGCACGAAAAGTACATGGGGCACAAGTACCTGGATGTGGTGGGTGTAACCGTTGTCGTGTTGGATACGGAGCGCAGGGTCATGCTTGTCAACAGGAAGGGGTGTGAGGTCCTCGGATATGAAGAACGGGATATACTCGGCAGGGAGTGGGTTGAGGGCTTCATTCCCGAAAGCGACAGGGTAGGGGCTGCGGACCTTCTGGACCGCATGATATCATCCGGCAGGACCGGATCTTCCCAAGACTTTGAGTGCCCGGTCCTGACCGCTCTTGGCGAACAGAGGATCATGGCCTGGCGCAATACGGTGGTCGGGGATGAGTCCGGCCGTGTTATGGGCTTGCTCGCCTCCGGTGAGGATGTTACCGATCGAAAGCGCATGGAAAAGGAACTCAAGGATAAGATCGATGAACTCGAGCGTATAAACAGGCTCATGGTAGGGAGGGAGCTGAAGATGGCGGAGCTGAGGGAAAGGCTCTATGATGCGGAGCAGAGGCTCCGCGAACTCGAGGAAGGTTGATGCGGTGGCCCTGCAACGGATGAGAAAACCCGATCTCATAAAAAGGATCAAGGAGCTTGAGGCTGAGATCTCAGGCCTCAGAGAGGAACTCGAGGTGTCCAGGATGAGGGAGCGGGACCTTGAGGAGACCCGCAAGGCCATGCTCTATCTTCTCGAAGACCTCAACAAGACCACCGAGGCAATAGAAAAGGCCAAGAAGGAGTGGGAGACGACCTTTGATGCGATAAACGATCCCCTGATGATACACGACAACGGGTTGAGGATTGTAAGGGCGAACAAGGCCTACAAGGAGATGGCGGGTAGGCCTTATAAGGAAATAATAGGCAGACCGTACTACAAGGTCTTTCCGGTGATGGATGGACCCTTTCCGCAGTGTCTCGAAGATGCCTCGCAGTGGGAGGAGAAGCAGGCTGAGACATGCCTTTCTCCATCCGGCAGGGTCTTCAGGACGAGGTTTTACCCGTTTAAGGACGAGAAGGGGCGGAACACCTACTTCATCCACGTGATGGAGGATATCACAGAGGCAAAGCGGGCCGAGGAGAAGTTCAAGCAGAGCCTTGCCCAGATAAGGCAGGAGATGGAGATAACATCGAACCTGTTGATGATAGCCGAGGCCACCTCCAACCACACGACCGAGATGGAGAGGCTCATAGAGGAGGTCATGCGATGCAGCTGCAGGATCGTAAGGAGCGATACATGCCTTTCCTACCTCTGGGACGGCGGTACCATGGTGTTCAGGCCCGTACACTGCTGCGGCCTTTCGCATGAGGTCATACCGTTTTTTAAGACCGAGCCGCTCTCCAGGGAGATCTCTTTTGTGAAGGAGGCCATGGAGGGACGGAGGTGGGTGCTCGTACAGCTTGAGAGGTTCACCGAAGAATGGGAACTGCTCAAGATGTTAGGCCCGATGGAGAGCGTGCTTGTGATCCCCTTTACCGGCAGGCACGATTACCTCGGCATAGTGTTCTGTTTTTACAACCGCCCGGTGGAGTTCGCCGAAAGGGAGAGGGCGCTCATATCGAGCATCTCCATGCAGGTCTCGGTGGCGCTCGAGGAGGCGAGGCTCTACAAGGATTCGCTCAACAGGACCATGGAGCTTTCGCGCAAGATCGAGACCATACGGGTGATGCACGAGATAGACCTTTCGCTTCTTTCCACGCTTGAGCCCAGGGAGGTGCTGGAAAGCGCTGTCAGGATGATATCGAGGGTTATTTCCTGCGACAGGGCGACGATAGCCCTGGTGGACAGGGAAAATGGAAAGCTCTCCTATGCCGCGGGCTTCGGCATAGGGTTCATACCCAAGGGTACATGCGTGCCGTTTGAAGACACGAGCCTCTCTGAGGTCATAAGGACGGGGAGCCCGCAGTATGTGGCCGACCTTGTGGAGGAGAAGGAGCTTCTGCCGGTGGAAAGGGCGCTCGTCAAGGAGGGGTTCCTCTCGCACATAAGGGTACCTCTCTTTGTGAAGGGCGAGGTCATAGGCGTGCTGACCGTGGGGGCAAAGCGCTCGTCGGCCTTTTCATCCGAGGAGCTCTCCACGGTGGAGAAGATAGCCGCACAGCTCGCCGTGGCGCTCGAGAACGCGAGGCTCGTCGAGGACCTCGAGCAGCTCTTCATCGGGACCGTGCGCAGCCTCTCCGAGGCAGTAGACGCCAAGAGCAAGTGGACTGCCGGACACTCGAGACGGGTTACGGCCATCGCCCTTGACATCGGCAGGGAGCTGGCGCTGGACGATAAGAGCCTGAAGCGGCTCGAGCTTGCGGGGCTGCTCCATGATGTGGGCAAGATAGGCACGTATGAGCACATACTCGACAAGCCCGGGAAGCTGTCACAGGAGGAAGAGAAGATCATGAAAGAGCATCCGGTAAAGGGCGCCGGTATACTCAGGCCGATAAAGCAACTGGCCGATATACTCCCCGCCATAAGGCATCACCACGAAAACCATGACGGCACCGGATACCCGGACGGCGTGAAGGGTGACGATATACCGCTCTTTGCGCGTATCCTTGCGGTGGCCGACACGGTCGATGCCATGGGCTCGGACAGGCCGTACCGCAAGGGAAGGGGGATGGATGTCATCGTCCAGGAGCTCAAGAGGTGTTCCGGCACGCAGTTCGATCCCCTGGTTGTCGACGCATTCATAAGGACGCTGGAAGTCAGGCTGTGAGATTGAACCTGTCATGCAGGCTCGGCCTGTATATTGGATGTATAGTTCTTTTAGGTACAGTGCTTCTGGTCTACCACAACTCGGTGTTTCATTCCGGCCTTGTGGAGGACACTGGGGTGAACGAGGCGGAACGGCTGGGCAGGCTCATCTTCGAGAACCTGTACACTTCGATGATGCTCGGCGGAGGCAAAGAGGAGACTATGGCCATAATCGAGAGGATCCGAGGTGTAGAGGGGATCGAGGAGGTACGGATAATACGCGGGCAGGCGGTCAGCAGGCAATTCGGTATTGACGTGGGCAGGGTGCCGCTGGATGAGCTCGACAGGGCCGCCCTTATGGGAAGCACGGTGAGTGCTGTGGAGAAGGAAGGCGGCTGGGTTGCGAGGCTGGTCATGCCCCTCTATGTAAAGGACGAGTGCACGGGGTGTCATGACGCAGGCCCCGGCGAGGTGAGCGGCGCCATATCGGTCAGCTTGTCGCTGGAAGATGACAGAGAGCCCCTTGCAAAGCATGAGAGATACTTCATCGTCCTCGGCGGCGTTGTCTTTTTAGGGATAACGGCCTCGGTTCTCTTCACAGTCCGCAGGAGGCTCGTTACGCCTTTGACCGGATTGCGGAAGGGGGCTGAGGCCCTATCCGAAGGCGACTTTTCATACCGGGTGGGGATAACCTCGGGCGACGAGATGGAGGAGGTCGGCGCGGCCTTTGACGCCATGGCCGCGCGCCTGCATGAGACGACCGATAGGCTCAAGGCCCTGAGCGAAAAGCACTCAAAGCTCGTGGAGATGGCTGCGGATGCGATAATACTCCACGAGGCCGATACCAAACGGATAGTTGAGGCGAATCCGGCGGCCGAGGCGCTTACGGGTTATTCCCGCCAGGAACTTTTGGACATGGATGTAGAGGCCCTCTATCCGAAAGACAGGCTGGACGAGTACAGGATGCTGCGTACAAGGTGGTTGCAGGACGGCAAAGGGTACTTTGTGGAGGCGCCTATTGTGAGAAAGGACGGCTCCTTGACGCAGGTGGAGGTTGCGGCATCCGTTGTTGAATTCGGGAAAAGGGTGTTTCTGCAGGAGATATGGAGGGACCTCTCGGAGAGGAAGGGTTTTTACGAGACCCTCAGAAGATACGCCGAAGAGCTGGAAGATAAGGTGGAGGAGAGGACCTCTGAGCTCAACAGATCCCTGAAGGAGATGGAGAGCTGCAAGAACGAGCTCGAGGAGGCATGCAGGAGGCTGAAGGAGTCGGAGAAGACCCTTGTGCAGACCGTAAAGATGGCCACACTCGGTGAGCTCGGTGCCGGGATCGCGCATGAGCTAAACAGCCCCCTTGCCGGTATCCTCTCGATAACAGAGGTCCTGCTCAAGAGGACGGACAAGGAGGATCCGAAGCATCATCTGCTCGAGAAGATAAAGGATGCTGCGGTGCGGTCAAAGTACATAATAGAGGACCTCCTTACCTACTCCATGCCCTCGAGGGCCCAAACCAGGCCGACTTCTCTGAACGATGTGGTTAGGGCCACTCTTTCCCTGTTCATCTCCGAGATCAAGACCAAGCCCCTGGATATCACCGAGGAGTTCGATCCGGACCTCCCGGCGGTGGTCGCGAACAAAGGGCAGCTCATGGAGGTTTTTCTCAACATCATGAAGAACGCGAGGGATGCTATGGGCGGGCGGGGCAGGCTCGCCGTAAGGACCCGGGCGGTTGAAGAGGATGGCGGACGGTCGGCGGTCGTCGAGGTGGAGGACTCGGGGCCAGGCATACCAGAAGAGATAAGGGACAGGATATTCGATCCCTTCTTTACCACGAAAGAAAAGGGCGGGGGGCTGAACGTGGGGCTCGGGCTTTCTATAAGCCACGGCATCGTCAAGGCGCACGGCGGCCGGATCGAGGTTGAGAGCGAAGAGGGAAAGGGGACGCTTTTCAGGGTGATACTGCCGGCTGCGACCGATGAGAGCGCGTAGCCGTCGACTCGCCCGCAGCCTGCAGAAGGGGGCTCAAAGCGGCAGGGGCTGAATATATACCGCCTGCGTGCGGATACGCATAGGCAGGCATTCCCCGCAGCTTGCTTCGGGGAGCTTCAATACGTGTTTGACAGTGCCCCTGCATATAGGCCGCATTGGAACACATCGTTTGTTGGGTACAGAGGGCGCAAGGGGGCGGTTGAATAATGAGGTTAGGCCTTGCTGCAAGAAACTCTCTTATCATTATTACGCTGATAGTGTTCATCGTCCTTGTCCTCGGTGGAACACTCCTTCTCCGGTTCAACGCCACCATGTCAGAGGTTACCGGTTCACACTCCGAGGCGATGGCCCGTGACCTTACCGATCAGCTCGAAAGAAGGGGTGAGATGGTTGCCCGTCTTTTTGCCGCATACCTTACGGATCCGGCAGGGCTGCGCGGCGGTGAAAGTGTCCGTACCGCGGTGAGAAGCGTTGCGGCCTGGGATGATCTGCTCGATGTACGCATCTACGACGGGGGCGGGCACATTATCCACGCCCACACCGGCGGGGCTCAACGGTCGCCTTCCGCCGAGGCGCTGGATTACGGCCTGGCCGTACGGGCCATGGAAGAGCACGGACTTCTGGTGCGCAGGTCTGGAGAGAGGGTCGACGTAGGTGTGCCAATCGGTACGGGCGGGGCCGTGGTGGTCGGTTTGTCCACGGAAGGGGTGAGGAGGAGGATAGAGGGGCTTCATGGACAGTTAGAGGAGATAAGGGAGAGGGGGACGAAGCAGTATGTCATGGCCATGGCCGGTATTAGCACTGGGTTGTTGTTTTTGGGGGTTGGGTTGGCGATAGTTGTCGGCCGGAGGGTCGGCGGCCCGATAAGGAACTTGTCCGGACTTACGGCCCGTATCGGACGCGGCGACTATGACGTCGATATCCCTGTTGAACGGACGGATGAGGTTGGAGACCTCGCGAAGTCACTGAGAAAGATGGTCGATGACTTAAGGCAGACCACCGTCTCCAGGGATTACGTGGACAGTATCATAAGAAATATGAAGGACAGCCTCGTTGTGATAGGGAGGGACGGCCTTATAAAAAGCCTTAATCAGGCCACACTCGAGATGCTCGGTTACAGTGAAAAGGAACTCATTGGACGTCCCGCCGATGTGATATTTGACGGCGGATTCGTCTTCGGTCCGGCCGACAATGTCGAGAAGGTGTATCGTTCCAGGGACGGTGAGAGGATACCGGTTTTGTTTTCAAGTGCAGTGATGACAGGTGGTGACGGGAATGCACAGGGTGTGGTATGCGTGGCCCGCGACATCACCGAGCGCAAGCTGGCCGAGGAGCATATGCTCAGGCAGAAGATGGTGCTTGAGGCCATAAACAAGGTGTTCAGAGAGGCATTGATGTGCGAATCAGAGGAGGATGTTGGTCGTACATGCCTTGCCGTGGCCGAGGAGCTTACGGGCAGCCGCTTCGGCTTAATAGGGGAGCTTAATGATGCGGGGTTCTTCGATACCACTGCGATAAGCAACCCGGGATGGGATGCGTGCAACATGCCGGGTCCGCAGGCATCAGGGCTTATCAGGAACATGGTGCTCCGCGGCATCGATCGTATGACGCTCGTCGAGGGGAGATCCAGGGTGGTCAACGATCCGGCCTCGCATCCGGACCGGGTCGGCACACCAAAGGGGCATCCGGAGATAACCTCCTTCCTCGGGGTTCCGCTCAAGCACGGCGGCAGGACTATAGGCATGATAGGTCTGGCGAACAAGGAAGGCGGGTATGAAGACGCCGACAGGGAGGCGGTGGAGACCCTCTCTGTTGCGTTCGTGGAGGCATTGATGCGCAAGCGGGTGGAGCTTGCGCACCGTGAGAGCGAGGGTAAGCTCAACGCGATGCTTCAGTCAATCGGTGACTTCATGATCATGATGGACAGGGATCTTAACGTGATATGGGCTAATGAGGCCGCAAGGAACGCCTTCGGCGAGGACATAGTGGGCAGAAGGTGCTACGAGGCCTATCACCGCAGGCACGAGCCATGCGAGCCGTCCCCATGCGCGGCCCAGATGTCGTTCGAGGACGGCCTGATACATGAGCACGACATACGGGTGGTAGACGGGCACGGGAAGGTCATGGACTTTCATTGCACCACGAATGTCGCCTTGAGGGACAACGAGGGCCGACCTGTTGCCGTAATAGAGATCTCGCGGGACGTTACCGAGCGCAATAGGGCGATGGAGGGCCTTGTGCAGGCCGCCAAGATGGCCTCGCTCGGTGAAGTGGGTGCCGGTATTGCGCACGAGCTCAACAGTCCGCTTGCAGGCATCCTCTCCCTCACCGAGCTCATGATGCACAGGATGGGCAGCGATGACCCTAACTACCCATTCCTCGAGAAGATCAAGGACGCAACCGTACGTTCGAAGTACATAATAAGGGATCTCTTGACCTATTCACAGCCGTCGAGGGAGGAAATGGAGCCGCTTTTTGTGAACGAGGCCCTCAAGTCCACGCTTTCGCTGTTTGTATCCGAGCTCAAGACCTTCGCCATGGAGATAAGCGCGGACCTGGACCAGGATCTGCCCCAGGTCGTAGGCAACAAGGGGCAGCTCATGGAGGTATTTCTGAACATCATGAAGAACGCAAGGGATGCCATGGGAAAGCAGGGCAGGATAGAGATAAGGACCCGCACGGTGACCGATGGCGGCAGGGAGTTTGTAGTGGTCGAGATAGCCGATAGCGGGCCCGGCATACCAGCGGATATAAGGGACAGGGTCTTCGACCCCTTTTTTACCACCAAGGAGAAGGGCGGAGGCCTTAACGTGGGACTCGGGCTATCCATAAGCCATGGGATAGTAAAGGCACACAACGGCAGGATCGAGTTTGCTGATCGCGAAGGAGGAGGGACGGTCTTCAGGGTCTTCCTGCCGGTTGCATACGAGGCCGCGGGTCTGCCGTAAAGGAAAGGGTCGGACCGAAACGAACCGAACCGAACACTTACGGAGGTGTTGACATGAATGACTCAACCGTCGGGTCTTTGAAGCGTACGGCGAGGAAGAGGGTGGGTAAGACCGCTCAAAAGAGGTACATCCTGGTGGTCGATGATGAGGAGACGGTCGGTGTGGGCATGACAGAGATGCTGAGGGAGGCCGGCTACGTTGCCGATTATGTGACTAACGGCGATGATGCCGTAAGGGAGATAACCAGGAGGCCGTATTCGCTGGTATTCATGGATATAGTCATGCCCGGCATGGACGGCCTGGAGGCCTTCAGAAGGATAAAGGAGCTGAAGGGGAATGTCAACGTGGTTCTCTTTACCGGGCTCTTCAGGGAGGCCGATAAGGTAATATTCGAAGGTATCAAGGAGGGGATGATCGATGAGTTCATAAGAAAGCCCTTTTTCTTCGAAGAGATCCTAAAAACGGCCGAGAAGTACGCATGACCCCCTTTGCTTGGAGGATTGTCCTTTGAGGCGCGGCAAGCCGGCAGAGAAGGGCGTGCAAGCAACTGTGGGGCTTTAGTGGAGTTGTGAGTGTGAGTTCCTTTGTGCGTTGAGATTCTTCACGGTCTGAGCAAGCTTCCGGTTTATATGCAAGAAGAGCCGCTTCAGCCAGCTTTGGTAGCCTTAAAAAGGGCTAAAGCCCAGGGGGTCTTGCTCCGAAAAGGTATTACCGGGGGTGTATGCAGGGTTGAAGATGCATCGCGAGCGCACGCCGCCGTCCCTGGACAGGCAGGCATTACCCGCAGCTTGCTGCTGGGGGCTTCAATGATTGAATTTTCATGGAAGTTCTAAAACTTGCGGTTTGTCGTTGCGAGTGCAGCGAAGCAATAACTTGATATTTATTAGGAGGAAACTCTGATTAATTCGTCATTGCAGAGGCTTGTCCCGACGCGGAGCGAGTTAACCCGACGAAGCATCTCTAAGTGTTTGATTTTACTGAAAACGAGATTGGAGGAGATAAGTACCCTCCTCCCCGGCAAGGTCGCTTCGCCCGTTTATCACATCCGGTGCTTCGCTGCGCTCGTAATGACGAAACATGCAATAGATCAGAGTTCCAAGATCAAACAATCGGAGATTGCTTTCCCGTCCGCTGTCCGGGCCGTTTTGAAAGGGCTTGGATCGCCCCGCAATGACAGAGAGGGTGCAGTTTCCAAGGGCCCCTGATAATACAGGGCCTCACGCAAGCTGTTGAGCGGGACGGCTGTTTGTGCACCTTCAATCGGGTCTGCATAGAGCTTTTGTCCTAAAAAGTGTAACTATTATTACCTTGTGTGTCGGGCAAGTTTGTATTATGATAGAAATAGACAATTTTTGTCACCTCAGATGGGAAGATACAGACCAGTATGGCGGAAAGAATAGGAGAACTTCTACTAAGAGAGAAGCTTATAACCCCCGAACAGCTGCAGGAAGCAATTGAAGAGCAGAAGAGAAGCGGGGGCAGGCTGGGCTATAATCTGACAAAACTTGGTTATATAACCGAAAAAGAGCTGACCTCTTTCCTGAGCAAACAGTACGGGATCCCCACCATAGACATATCGGAAACAACGATAGATCCCGAGGTTATAAAGCTCATCCCAGAGGACGTTGCCAAGAAGTACCAGGTGCTGCCGGTCAGCAGGACCGGCTCCACTCTGGTAGTGGCAATGGCCGACCCGTCCAACATATTTGCCATAGATGACATCAAGTTCCTCACCGGATACAACGTCGAGACCGTTGTGGCCTCCGAGGGGGCCATAAAGAGCTGCATCGAGAAGTGCTACGAGTCTTCCGATATGGACATGGCCATGGAGGACGTGCTGACGGAGTTTGACGAGGATGAGATGGAGGTGGTCCAGGAAGAGGAAGAGGTAGACATAGGGGATCTGAAGAAGGCGGTTGAAGAGGCCCCTGTCGTAAAGCTCGTGAACTTCATCCTAACCGACGCGATCAAGAAGCAGGCTAGCGACATACACATAGAACCCTACGAGAAGGCCTTTCGTGTACGCTACAGGATAGACGGTGTGCTTCAGGAGGTCATGAAGCCGCCAATGAAGCTCAAGAACGCGATAGTGTCGAGGATAAAGATAATGAGTCAGCTCGACATAGCCGAAAGGAGGTTGCCGCAGGACGGAAGGATAAAGCTCAAGCTCGGCAGAAACAGGGAAATGGACTTCAGGGTATCGGTCCTTCCTACCCTCTTCGGGGAGAAGGTCTGCCTGAGGCTCCTGGACAAGAGCAGCCTGCAGCTTGACATGACGAAGCTCGGCTTCGAACCCAAGGCCCTCGAGGCGTTCATGAACGCCATACACAAGCCGTGGGGCATAGTGCTCGTCACTGGACCGACCGGGAGCGGAAAGACCACGACCCTCTATTCCGCTCTTTCGGAGCTCAACAAGGTGAGCGAGAACATCTCGACGGCAGAGGACCCGGTAGAGTACAACCTCATGGGCATAAACCAGGTCCAGATGCATGAGGACATAGGGTTGAACTTCGCCGCGGCCCTGAGGAGCTTTCTCAGGCAGGACCCCGACATAATAATGGTGGGCGAGATAAGGGACTACGAGACCGCCGAGATAGCGATCAAGGCGGCGCTGACAGGGCACCTTGTGCTTTCGACCCTTCATACCAACGACGCACCGTCCACCGTCAACAGGCTTCTTAACATGGGTGTGGAACCGTTCCTCGTCTCTTCATCGTGCAACCTGATACTCGCGCAGAGGCTCGCAAGAAAGATATGCACCAAGTGCAAGGAAGAGGTGGAGGTGTCGGAGAAGGTGCTTGTTGACATAGGCGTCAGCCCGGAAGACGCCGAGAAAATGAGGTGTTACAGGGGCAAGGGGTGCACGGAATGCAACGGAACAGGCTTCAAGGGCAGGATAGCCCTTTACGAGGTCATGCCCTTTACAGAGACGCTGAAGGAGCTTGTGCTCAACGGGGCCTCATCCGGGGAGATCAAGCGCCAGGCCGTGGCCGAGGGCATGAAAACGCTCAGGATGAGCGGTATAACCAAGATAGCCGAAGGTGTAACGACCATAGAAGAGGTTCTCAGGGTGACCATGGCCGACTGACTTAAAGGTTTTTGTTTCTCTATTCGATATAGATTATAGGAGAAGTGGTTAAAGTTAGGGAGGAATTTGATGTCAACCGAAACCGGTACCAAGCTCGATCTGCAGACCTTGCTTAGGACCCTCATAGAGAAGGGAGGCTCAGACCTTCACATAGCCGCAGGATCCCCCCCGAGGCTGAGGCTCCATGGCAAGCTCACCCCCATGGATACACCGCCGCTCACCGGGGTGCAGACCAAACACATGTGTTATTCGATACTTACCGATGCGCAAAAGCACAAGTTCGAAGAGAACAACGAGCTTGACCTCGCCTTCGGGCTCAAGGGGGTCTCGCGGTTCAGGGCCAACATATTCGTGCAGAGGGGGACGGTCGCAGGGGTGTTCAGGGCCATTCCCTTCAGGATAAAGAGCACGCACGAACTCGGCCTGCCCTCGATAGTCGACGAGCTGACAAAGAAGCCCAGAGGGCTGATCCTTGTAACAGGGCCCACCGGCAGCGGAAAGTCGACCACCCTTGCCGCCATGATAGACAAGATAAACATGGAGCGGCAGGAGCATATAGTCACCATCGAGGACCCGATCGAGTACCTTCACCAGTCCAAGACCGCGCTAGTCAACCAGCGAGAGGTTGGCTCCGACACCTTCAACTTCAAAAAGGCCATAAAGTCGGTCCTCCGCCAGGACCCCGACGTGGTCCTCCTGGGGGAGCTCAGGGACATGGAGACCGTCGAGACCGCGCTCACCATCGCCGAGACCGGCCACCTTGTCTTCGCCACACTGCATACGAACTCTTGCGTGCAGACCATAAACAGGATCATAGACGTCTTCCCAGCCTCCCAGCAGCCGCAGGTGAGGGCACAGCTCTCGTTCGTGCTCGAAGGGGTGCTCTCGCAGCTTCTCCTCAAGAAGGCGGACGGACACGGAAGGGTCCTCGCCCTCGAGATCATGATCCCCAACTCGGCCATCAGGAACCTCATCCGCGAGGACAAGATCCACCAGATATACTCGCAGATGCAGGTCGGGCAGGCCAAGTTCGGCATGCAGACCATGAACCAGAGCCTCATGAACCTCTACAGCCGCAGGCTGATCTCGCTCGATGAGGCCATGGGCAGGAGCCCTGACACCGACGAGTTGCGCCAGATGATGATAAACGCGGGGGCTATGAGGTCGAGGGTCGCCCCGCCGAAGTAACCGAGAGGATTATCGAGATCCATGCCAAAGTACGTGTACACAGGCAAGACCCTTGGCGGCCAGGTAGCCAAGGGAGAGATAGAGGCGGCAAGCCTTGCGCAGGCCAATGCCATGCTCAGGCGCCAGCAGATAGTGCCCTCTTCGCTGACCGTGAAGAAAGGGGGGCTCGCCGCGTTGAACGAGATCAAGATCCCCGGGCTCGGGCAGAGGATAAAGACAAAGGATATAGTCGTCTTCACGCGCCAGTTCGCCACCATGATCGACGCGGGTCTCCCCCTGGTTCAGTGCCTGGACATACTGGCCGGTCAGCAGGAGAACAAGGAATTCAAAAAGGTACTCCTCGATGTCAAGTCGAGCGTTGAGGAGGGCTCCACATTCGCCGATGCATTGAAGAAGCACCCCAAGGTCTTTGATGACCTTTTCGTGAACCTCGTGGCGGCAGGCGAGGTGGGTGGTATACTCGATACGATCCTTAACAGGCTCTCGATCTTCCTTGAGAAGTCTGAGAAGCTCAAGGGCAAGATCAAAAGTGCCTTGACCTACCCAGTGGTCGTCATCATAATCGCCGTTCTTGTAGTGACCGGACTCCTGTTGTGGGTAGTACCCATATTTGAGGACATGTTCGCAGGCTTCGGCAAGGCACTTCCATTGCCTACCCAAATCGTGGTGAGCATGAGCAAGTTTCTTCAGCACTGGTGGTTCATAATCATCGGCGTCCTGGGAGGGGTAGGTATAGGTTTGCTTCAGTTCTACAAGACCAGCAGGGGACGGAAGGTACTGGACAACCTGTTCCTTAAGATCCCGGTCTTCGGTGATCTTTTGCGCAAGACCGCGGTTGCAAGGTTTACACGCACACTTGGTACCATGCTTTCGAGCGGGGTTCCCATACTCGAGGCGCTCGAGATAGTCGCAAAGACGGCCGGCAACGTCATCGTGGAGGATGCCGTCATGCAGGCAAGGTCGAGCCTGAGCGAAGGTAAGACGCTTGCCGAGCCGCTTGCAAAGACAAAGGTCTTCCCGGGCATGGTCACCCAGATGATCACGGTCGGCGAGTCTACGGGCGCCATGGACGCCATGCTCGGCAAGATCGCCGACTTCTACGAGGACGAGGTCGACGCGGCGGTAGAGGCCCTTACATCGCTCATCGAGCCGCTGCTCATGGCCTTTCTCGGCGTGGTCGTAGGCGGACTCGTCATTGCCCTCTATCTGCCGATCTTCCAGCTGGCAGGAGCCATAAGCGGCTAACCGGTATGAACCAGTCTGCATCACAATCTTTCAAGCGCAAGCTCCTTGCCCTCATGGTCCTGAGGGTGGTGATCGCGCTCGTCTTCCTCGGCGCGGCCACCTGGTTCCAGTTGAGGAACGTCTCCCTCATAAGCCAGTCATACTATCCGCTGCATGCGATAGTGGTTGCGGTGGGGCTCCTGACCATAGCCTACGCCGTGGCGCTTGGGCGCGTGAGGAACCAGAGGTTCTTTGCCTACGTGCAGGTGACGATAGACGTGGCGCTCGTCACACTGGCCGTCTACATAACCGGCGGTATAGCCAGCTACCTGCCGGTGCTTTACTTCATATCCGTCATGGGTAGCTCCATGGTCCTCGGCAGGAGGGGCGGCTACTACGCAGCGTCGCTGTCCAGTATTGCCTACGGCTTCCTGATGGAGCTTGATTTTTATAAGATTCTTCCCCAAAAGTATATGGTCTTTACACCGGCCGTTCCGCCTGTGTGGGAAGATGTCGTAACCACCACGGCCACACACATCCTCGGCTTCTTTACGGTGGCGTACCTGGTGGGGTATCTCGCTGAAAAGACCGCCAGGATGGAGCGTCAACTTGAGGAGAAGGAGGTGGACTTCGACAGGCTCGAGAGCCTCAACAGGCTGATAGTCGAGAATATCCCCACCGGCATCATGACGCTCGACGAAAGCGGCAGGATAACGTCCTTTAATTCGGCGGCATCAAGGATTACCGGCTATTCACTGAAGGATGTGTATCTGGGGCACGTAGAGGATGTCTTCCCGGATCTGCTTGATGAAGACAGCGAATCCGTTGTAAGCGGGGTCAGAACGGAAAAGACCGTCAGGAAGAAGGACGGCGAGGAGATATGCCTCGGCTTCACCGTCTCCAGGGGGCACAGGGGGGACATATCGAGTATAGTGATATTCCAGGATCTCACGCAGCTCAAGGCCATGGAAGATCAGCTGAGAAGGGACGACAGGCTCAAGGCGCTCGGTGAGCTCTCCGCGGCGATAGCGCATGAGGTGCGGAATCCCCTTGCATCCATATCGGGTTCCATCCAGCTCCTTAGCCAGGACATGGAGTTGAGGGGGGAAAAGCGCCATCTCATGGACATAGTGCTCAGGGAGACGGAGAGGCTCAACTCCCTTATAACCGACTTCCTTTTGTTTGCAAAACCCGCTCCGGTCGACAGGGCGGAGAGGATAGACGTCTCCGAGGTGATAAGAGAGACCGTGAAGGTCTTTTCGAACAGTCCGCAGGCAAAGGGGGTTGATATAGAGGGCAGGCTCGAGGACGGTCTCTTCATCGACGGAGACAGGCGGCAGATATCCCAGGTCTTCTGGAACCTCTTTCTGAATGCGGCTAACGCCATGCCCCAGGGGGGCAGGCTTACGGTCGCCTCCACCCTGAAGGATGCACCAGGCGGTTCCGTGCCTAACAGGACCGACGGCCAGGGGGGATCCATGGAGAGCCGTCGCATCCAGATAGAGATCACCGACACTGGGGAGGGGATAGAGCCGGATGACCTCTCTAAGATATTCGACCCCTTCTTTTCCACGAGGGAGTCAGGCACCGGGATGGGGCTTGCGCTCGTTCACAGGATAATAGAGAGCCACGGCGGATCCATAGATGTAACCAGCACCAGGGGCGAAGGGGCGACATTCAGGATCATGCTGCCGCTCAGTACGGCACAGCCGGCGTTTAATGACGGAGGGAGAGATAGACACAAGGCCGCCTCGGGCTTCGGAGGGTAAGGTATGGCGAGGAACAGGATCATGGTGGTCGACGACGAAGAGAGCATGAGGGAGTTTTTGTGCATCATGCTCAGAAACGAAGGGTACGACGTTGTTGCGTTCCCCGCCGGCGGCCCTGCCATAGAGCACTTCAAGGAGAACCATGTGGACCTCGTCATAGCCGACCTGAAGATGCCTGGTATGAGCGGGGTCAATCTGCTTAAGGCGCTTAAGGAGATCTCTCCGGATGTGGTCTTCATAATGATAACCGCGTACGCATCGGTAGACAGCGCCGTAGAGGCCATGAAGGCCGGGGCCTACGATTACTTCACAAAACCGTTCAACATCGAGGAGATCAAGCTGCACATAAAGAGGTCGCTTGAGTGGAGGAGGCTCGAAAGGGAGAATATGCTCCTCAAAAAGGACCTCAAGACCAGGTACGGCTTCTCGAACCTGGTCGGCACGAGTCCGAAGATGGTCGAGGTATACGAGTTCATCATGAGCATAGCCGGCATAAAGACAAACGTCCTCATAACCGGCGAGAGCGGTACGGGCAAGGAGCTCGTTGCAAGGGCCATACACGACGAGAGCCCAAGGAAGGACAACCCCTTTGTATCGATAAACTGCGGGGCCATACCGGACAACCTACTCGAGAGCGAACTCTTCGGGCACGTCAAGGGTGCCTTCACCGGCGCGGTATCGGACAAGGCTGGGCTTGCAGAGATGGCCGACGGCGGCACCCTCTTTTTGGACGAGATAACCGAGCTGCCCTTCAACCTGCAGGTAAAGCTCCTGAGGTTCCTGCAGGAGAGGAACGTTAGAAGGGTGGGCGGAACCGCGGACATACCCGTTGACATAAGGGTGATAGCGGCAACGAACAGGGACATGGAAGAGGAGGTGAGGGCCGGCAGGTTCAGGGAAGACCTCTTCTACAGGCTCAACGTGCTGCACATCGATCTGCCGCCTTTGCGTGAGAGGAGGGAGGATATCCCGAGGCTTGCAGAGCACTTCCTCCAGAAGTACTCCGCCGAGCTGGAAAAGGGCGTAAAGAGGATAAGCGAGGAGGCGCTCAACCTTCTCGTTGACTACGATTATCCGGGTAACGTCAGGGAGCTCGAGAACGCGATCGAGCGTGCTGTCGCCCTCGAGACAGGGGAGAGCATAACCGCGGACACCCTGCCCCCGGCCATAAGCAAACGCAACGGAGCGGCCGGATTCTCCGGCACAACGTCCATCACCGGCGGGATGGCTTCGGGCACGCCGCTCTCCAACAGGACCGGCATAGGTATACCTCCGGAGGGCATAGACCTGGAAAGGGCCGTTTCAGAGTTTGAAAGGAGCATTATAATGGAAGCCCTGGAAAAGGCCGGTGGTGTCAAGAAGAAGGCCGCCAGGCTCCTCGGGATCAGCTTCAGGTCAATGAGGTACAAGCTTAGCAAATATGATAAACCGAAGTGATGACCGGCTTAACATCATAGATTTGACACTTCTCGTCCTCCTGGGTGCCTTCCTTTTTCTCGTCGCATTCCAGAAACAACGGTGGGATACCGATATCTTCTGGGCGTTAAAGAGCGGGGAATGGATAGTCGAGAACATGAAGGTCCCTGCGACGGATCCCTTCTCCTACACCTTCGCCGGCAGGGAGTGGATAGACTTCACCTGGGGATTCCAGCTGATAGCGCACCTCTTCTATACCTATCTTGGAGGATGGTACGGCCTCTTTATACTGCAGCTCATCCTGACCGGGGCGACCTTCTTCGTCCTCTATCGCGCGCTGAGGCTCCTTTCAGGCGGCAGGACATGGCTTGCGGTCTTTCTCGTCTACATGGTCTTTGTAATTTCACACGGCCGCTTCTTCATACGGCCGCACCTTTTTGCGTACCTCTTCATATCACTGTACTTTCTGCTGTTGACGCTTTACGAGAAGGGACACGGGTGGAAGTACCTTGCGAGTCTCTTGCCCCTTCAGGTCCTCTGGGTGAATATACATTCGAGCTTCGTAATGGGGATATTCATAGTGGTGGCGTACGCCGCTGGGGCCTTTTTCTCAGAGTTGCGCCGCAGGGGGTTGAGGGCAGATGTTTCGGGTGAGCTCAAGGCGTTTGTGATACTGTCCGTGCTCCTGCCGCTTGTATCGCTGATAAACCCGTACGGGTGGAAGCTCGTGGTCTTCCCGCTTATACACCAGGGCGGGGAGAACGCAGAGGCGCTGCGCTATATAGGGGAATGGACGAGAATAGGGCTGAGGGAGCTACTGTTCTTCTTATATCCGTTCCCGCTGAACTTCTTTGCCTTCAAGGTTCTCACATTCGCCACAGTGGCCGTTATGGTAAAGAACTACAGGGGACTCAGGTTGAGGGACCTAATACTCTTTGCAGCCGCCTTCTACATGGCAGCAAGCCACGTGCGCTGGGTGGCGCTTTTTGCCTACTTCGCCGCCCCGGTTATGGCCTCCAATGCGGCGGGGTACCTCGACGGCAGGTGGAGCGGCAACTGGGCGTGGAAGAGGTTGGGCTACGCCGCAAGCGTGATCCTTTCCCTGGTCATGATCTGCGACTTCCTGTTTGTAAAGGACTTAAGGAACTACGGGGTTGGGCTCAAAAAGGGCGTGTACCCGGAGGGCACAGTACGCTTCATCGAGCGCCAGGGGATAAAGGGTAAGATATACAATGCATACATCTTCGGCGGGTACCTCGCCTACCACGACATCAGCCCGTTCATAGACGGCAGGACCCCGACCGTCTATTCGCCGTACTTTTTCTGGACAACGAGGCTTGCCGAAAGGAAGGCGGCAAGCTGGAAGAGGCTTGTGGAGGAGTACGGCATAGATATGGTTCTGGTCAAGACCAGGAACAAATTCTGCAAGGAGATGTTCAAGGACGACGGCTGGTCTGCGGTCGCCTTTGATGATGTATCGGCGTTGTTCCTCAGGAAGCACGAGGGGTTCAAGGAGGTCTTGTCTTCATGGGAAATACGCTCCTTGAACCCGTGCGGCGACTCGTCGAGGTTCGAGCTGCCGGAAGATGACGGAGAGTTGATGAATGCCGGGGCGGACCTTAAACGGCTCATATCCTTCTTCTCCGAGAGCGGATTGGGCGAAAGGGTCGCGAGGCCCCACAGGCTCCTCGGCCTGGTGTATACCAAGCTCGGCGGCGACCGTCTCGCAGAGGCCGTAGAGGAGCTCAACCATGCAATCAGCATAAAGGAAGACCCCTATACATACTATGACCTCGGTCTAGCACTCGGCAGGCTCAAGAGGTACGATGATGCCCTCGCAGCCTTTGAGCAGGCGGTCCACAAAAAAAAGAAGTTCTACAAGGGTTACATGGGGGCGGGCCTGCTTTATTACGACACCGGGGACTATGCGAACGCGGTCGAACACCTCGAGGCATACATAGACGAGACAGGGGATGAGACCGAATACATGGCCTACAGGACGATGGGGCTTTCGTGCTTCAGGCTGGAAAGGTACGACTGCGCCATACGTTACCTTAAAAGAGCGGCCTTCACCGGGGACGACCCAGGCGAGCTTGCGGAGATATACTACCACCTGGGCAGCGCAGCCATAGAGACAGGGGCCTTCAAGGAGGCTGTGCGTTACTACAGGAGAGCGGTGGAGGCAGAGCCCGAGTACAGGGAAGTACTGCGGGCGCTTTATCACGACCTCCAAAGGTCCGGCAGAAACGAGGCCTCCCTGGCGGTGAAGGACGTAATAGAGTAGGTTCATTGACAAATTTTGTTTCGACCGGTGACCAAAAATGTCATTTTCGGTCTTTTTTTGTTTGTACGGATTCGTAAGTGCATGTTTTTACGGTTGTTTGTGTTTTGGCACGGCTATTGCAATATAACTATAATAAAAGAATTTAGCTGGTAAACAGGCAAACAATTAAAAAAAGGAGGTTAATGATGTTGAGAAAGATGCTCGCCAAGAAGAAGGGAGAAGAGGGCTTCACGCTCGTCGAGCTCCTGATCGTCGTGGCCATCATAGCGATACTCGCGGCGATAGCCATACCGCAGTTCACGAAGTACAGGCTCAGGGCCTACAAGTCAGAGCTAGACTCCGACGCAAAGAACATATACACAGCGGCCCAGGCCTACCTCACCGACAACCCGTCTGCAACCGTCGACTCCTTGGCCAAGCTTAAAGATGGCGGCTACTCACCGTCGTCCAACATCACCTTTGTCGACGGCAGCATGACGCTGAGCACCGGCAGTATCGAGGTATACTCGACGGCCTTGAAAGCTTCGGCAAAGAACAACAACGCAGTCATCTTTGCCAACGGCAGGATGAACCTTCCCAGCTCTCCGTAATGGGTTGCGCGTGTAGCATGAAAAAGAGGGGCTTCGGCCCCTCTTTTTTTGTTTTTGTGTGGACGGTCGACGCAAGCTTCCATGCCTCAGTCTCTTTGCCTTGACATCCTTTCTGATCCGTAATACCTTCTTCATAGCGGCAAGATGGTTTTGGTTCGACCGTTTTGATCCACTGTAGGGGCCGTTGCCTCGAACTCTCCGGAACCAGGTCCACTCCACCGGCCTCGGAGGCAAGGGCTTTGCTGCTCGGGGCACGTCCTTGTGCGGAGAAAGGGGTGCCCGTATGCAGTTGGCCTAAAACAGGGTGGGGGGAGCCTGTCCGGAACGAAGGTTGGCCTTCCCTAATAATGTTATCACCACCATGAGGATCTCGAGTCACCACGCCGGTGTTGGCGCAAGTGGTGTCGTGGGTCATCTTTTTACCCTTTCGGTGAACCTTTATGGGGGGAACCCAAACGACGATTCCCGCAGGTCGTTCGCCCGGCGGGTATGGTCAAGGCCTTGTAAATGAAGGAATCCGGTCATATGGCCTCAAAGGAGTGGTGGCTTCGAACGGTAAGGATCCTTGGAGGCATCCTTCTTCTCATAGGGGGCTACTTGGTCCTATCGCCCTTTCTTGTCCCGATCGCCTGGAGCGCCGTCCTCGCATCTGTAACGTGGCCTATCTACCGGCGGATGAGGCCGCTTTTCAGGGGGCATGAGGCACTTTCGGCCCTGACCATGCTCTCGGGGGTCATACTGCTGATGGTCCTTCCGGTAATCCTCCTGGTGCTGGCTTCCGTGGATGAGGCGAACCGGGTGTATCTCCAGGTCAGGCAGTTGATAGAGCAGGGGCCTTCCACGGTCAGGGACTACCCCTGGCTGGTAAGAGGGGTCGAGTGGCTGGGCGAGAAGATCCCTTGGGAAGGCATGGAGCTTCGGACGTTCCTTGTTGAGTGGGCCGGGTTCCTGCCGAATCTCATGGTCCAGGTAGGACAGGACCTCTTCCAAAACTTCTTCAAGGTGGTTGTCACCGTCTTTATCCTCTTCTTCATGTACAGGGACGGGGAGCGGTTCCTTCTGTTCTCAAGGAGGGTTCTTCCTGTCTCCAGGGCGTTCGGCGAGAGGCTGATCTCGCAGGTGGGGTATATGGTGAAGTCCGTAGTATACGGCATCTTCATTACGGCTATCTCACAAGGGTTTCTGGCAGGATTGGGCTTCTGGGGCTTGGGGTTTGAAGCCCCTGTTCTTATGGGATTGGCCACAGCGGTACTGGCGCTAATCCCTTTCGGGGCCGTGTTGATATGGGTACCTGCGGCCATCTGGCTCTTCATCGAGGGAAGCTTCGTCAAAGGGATCATCCTTGCTGCATGGGGGGCCGGGGTGGTGAGCACCATCGACAACCTGCTCCGCCCTATTCTCATAAGTTATACCGGAAGTATACCGGTGCTCCTTGTCTTTTTGGGTAGTATAGGCGGGTTCATGGCATTCGGAATGATCGGCTTGTTTATGGGGCCCGTCATCCTCTCGGTTGGCCTGGCCATTGTAGAGGAGTACGTGAAGGAGATGAAGGGCCCCTGACAGATGGAAGCGGTCTGATCCATGGGGGCCGGGTGGATGGGGCGAGCGGTTTCAGGGTGGACGAGATAGTAGGTTTTAAGCCGTGTGCGGCGGTCCGGGACGAGACGCTTCCGGACCTCCCATGGTTTACGGATGACCTTGAGATGGAGCCCCTTTCTATGGGTCGTCCTGAATTGAAGCTTCCTGTATCTGAGTCAGGTGCATGCACCTTAGGGCATGTCTTCGCAGTAGCAGGCCGTTGTCACACATAAAACCGTAATTTCTTTCTTGACAGGCGTCTTTGATTGGGATAATCTTACAAGTATCCAGTAACTGTTGTTTTTTTAGGTGTTTGCATCTTTGTGGTACCGCATCATACAATGGTTGCAGCGCGAAAAGAGGTGAGGGTAGCTATCGTCGGCCTGGGCAGGGTCGGCAGTACCTTTCTGTCAAAGCTTGCCTCCAGGGAAGATCAAGGGGTCAAGGTGGTCGCCGTTGCGGAAAAGGACGAGAATGCCCAAGGGGTGATGCTGGCAAGGTCCGAGGGCATAACCGTTTATCAGGATGCCAGGGATATAGTTGCGATGGGTGAAGCCGTGGATATCATCTTTGACCTTACCGGCGTTCCGGATACGAGAAAGGTCCTCAGGGTGGATCTTGCACGTTCCGGCAATCAGCATACTGTTGTGGCCCCTGAGGTTATAGCCTATCTGATATGGAATATGATGGGAAACCCGATCGAGTTTCCCGATTTTCACGACCAGAACCAGAGAGGCTACTGAAGCGCTTCACCTCTTATTAGTATCTGTTACCCAGGCGTTCTTTCCATTTTTCTGTCAAAGATACCATCCACTTGCCATGCCGCGTCACATCCCCGGCCTTAGAGCCCGGTTGATTGTCCGTAGATAAGCATATATACTTTAATTCAGATCTGAATGATCCTTCCTCTCCCTGGAGAAGTTCAGATTAGTGTTTTTTTCAATGGAGGTTTCCGGTACAGGCTGGGGGAAGCTTTAATACAAGGCGTTGTATTAAGCGCGAAAACTGCCCAAAGGAGGTATGTATGGCTACAGACCCTGTCTGCGGGATGTCGGTCATGGAAGAGAAGGCGAGGGAGAGCGGCAATACCCTGGAGTACGAGGGCAGGACGTACTACTTTTGCGCCAAGGGTTGTCTGGAAAGGTTCAGGAAGGACCCGGAGAAGTATCTCACCGAAGACGCCCCGGACTGGATCAAGGGGTGAAAGGGCCTTGAACATGCATCGCGAGCGCCTGTCTGCGTGCGGATACGCACAGGCAGGCATTCCCCGAAGCTCCGCTTCGTGGTTAGCGAGCGAAGCATAACAAGATAATTCCTTGCATGAGAAGGTTCACTGCCTGCTACAGGCAGGCCTGAGCCCGCTTGGTGGAGCTTCAAAGGTTTTCATCTCCAAACGGTTGTGGTGTATATGTCCCGTCTGAAGAAGCGTATCCTCGCCAGGGTATTTACGCGTTATCCGTCATTGGCTGAGTGGGCCTCCAGGAAGGTGGCACCTTTGAATATCAAGGACACCCCATGGACGCCCTTTATCCGTCCGCTTGATAGCTCCACCATAGCGCTCGTCACCACGGCGGGTGTTCACATGAAAGGCCAGAGGGGATTCGACATGGAAGACCATGACGGCGACCCCACACTCAGGATCATACCAGGGAACGCCCCTTCCAGTGAGCTCACCATAACACACGACTACTATGACCACAGCGACGCCGACAGGGATATAAACATAGTCTTTCCCATAGACCGCCTGAGGGAGCTTGAGGCTGAGGGCTTTATAGGCGGGGTGGCAGAGAACCACTATGGTTTCATGGGCCACATAGAAGGGGCTCACCTTGAAACGCTCGTAAACGAGACCGCCCCGCAGGTTGCCGAGATGCTCAAAAAGGAGGGCGTCCATGCGGTGGTCCTGACACCGGGGTGAGCCCTGTGTAATCGGTCCGTGGGACTGATCCAGAGAGAGGTGGAAAGACAGGGAATACCCACGGTCAGTATTTCCATAGTAAGGAGGTTCACCGAGGAGACAAAGGCGCCGCGGGCCGTCTTCCTCAGGTGGCCGATGGGCCATCCCCTCGGCGAACCGTTCAGAAAGGATCAGCAGATGGTCGTTCTCAAAAGGGCGCTGCGCGCCCTTGAAACCGTAAAAGAACCGGGAACGATCATAGACCTGCCGTACAGGTGGAGACGTTACGGGGACCTCTTGATCGAGTGAGACGCTTTTTGCGATGTGAACACTCTCGTGAGGGCCCTCTGAAAAGATACCTCCGCTCAGTTGGCCGGATTTACGAGGGCCCCCTCGGGTGGTTCACCCTTGTGATTATGGCACCTTTTGCAGTCAGAGACCGTGAAGGCCACCCTGCCGTGGCAGCGTCCGCAGCCTTTGCCCTCTTTCATCTCTATCATCTTCACCTTGTTGGCGCCGAGTTCCGGCTTGAAGATAGAGGAATGGCAGAGCGAGCATCTGACCCAGGTCGAGTGAATCTTGTGGCTGAAGAGTATGTCGTCCATGAACGCCAGCGGGGATTTGAAGAGGATCTGTGTTTCCCTCACACCCTCTGTATCCTCCTCTTCCCCGATGGAGCTGAGCGGCCTGAAGGCATCTTTTTCGTCCATCTCGACCCAGTCGATGAAACCGAACCTGTCGAGGGGCAATGCACCTTCGGGCAGGTTTTCGCTCCTCCATTCGGAGCCGAGCCTTTCTGCTATGGCCTTGAACCTTTCCGGCTCGTAGTAGCTCAGGTCTATAAGCGGCTTTGACTCCTCGAGTCCGAAGAGATGGCACCTGGTGCAGTTCGCCTCATCCGTTGCGTTGAAGGAGATCTTCCCGTTGTGGCATGTTCCGCACTGCCTGCCCTGGGAGATCTGTTCCTGTGAGATGTTGTTTGCCCCTCTCTTCATCTTGAATATGCCCTCGTGGCACACCTTGCACCTGAAAAAGGACCTGTGGACCCAGTGCGGATAGATCACCGGGGCGAGCCCCGCGGACTCCAGTTCCTCACTGTGGGTGTTCATGACGAAGTTGCCCGGGGGCCTTTCGGCCTGCTTGATCTTCTCAAGCGCTGCCTTTCGCGCGCGCTCCTTTTTCAGCTCCTCCTGCTGCAGGGCCTCAACCTTCTCGAGCAGCGCCGGATCCCCGTTGTTCCACTCTACGTGCATCTTTGCCATGGCGTTTGCAATGTCAAGAAGATACATCTTTTCGGCGAAGCTCTTGTCACCGCTCGACGCCTCTTTGATGAGTTTTTCAACCTCTTCGGGCACTATGTCCTTGTTCTGCCTGACAAGAAAGCTCTGCGCCTGGAAACGCATGGCCTGCCTGTTTTCTATGAACCTCTGTCTGAAATCACTCTGCCCGGCCGCTGAGGATGAGGTGAAAGCCGTAAGCAATACGACCGCAGCAAGTAGTAACTGTCCGAGGTGGTATGGAGCTGTTCTGGTCATCTCTTTCAGTGCCTCCTTGGAAATTATATATTATGATATATTGATTGTCAGCAGACAGGTTGTCTTTTCGTCAGATTCCGTGATTTTCTGTAGCCCGGTAACGGTAAAAGATGAAAAAAATCGACTACGGTTCCAACCGAAGGCGACTCGTCGGCTGTGCGCTCCGGAAGCGATCCTTTGTCGCTTCAGGGACTCCTTCTTGTCGGGCTAAAGTACACGGTTAGCGTATTCCCGCTTGGAGCTTCAAAACACATGGCCGTAGCATATAACAATCGAAGCTTCCTCACAACCGGAAATACCATGGAGGCGGAAAAAATGGTTTTTTTAAGATATATTTCGGCACTTCGCGCTTGTGTTGCGCTTTTGATTGTACTCTCTGTTTCGAAGGCATGTTTCGCGCTTACCGCGGACGAGGAGACCAACATACGGATCTACAGGGAGTATGGCCCGTCCGTTGTGAATATCACGACAACCACCGTATCCTACGATTTTTTCTATAATCCTACGCCCGAGAAGGGATCCGGTTCCGGCGTGATAATAGACATGCATGGTAACATCATAACCAACTATCATGTGGTGCAGGACGCCAGGCGTCTCGAGGTGACGCTCTTTGACGGCAGCAAGTACACAGCCAGGCTGGTAGGTACGGACCCGTCCAACGACCTTGCGGTCATAAGGATAGATGCTCCGCGTGAAAAGCTCAAGCCCGTCGTATGGGGGGACTCTTCGGACCTCAAGGTCGGCCAGAAGGTGCTCGCCATCGGAAACCCCTTCGGACTGGACAGGACGCTCACCGTCGGCATTATAAGCTCCCTTGGAAGGACCATAAAGGCTGTAGACGGCAGGCTCATCCGGGGAATCATTCAGACCGATGCGGCGATCAACCCGGGAAACTCCGGCGGACCGCTCCTGGATAACGATGGGCGCATGATAGGGGTCACCACCGCGATATTTTCGCCCGTCGGCACGAACATAGGCCTGGGCTTCGCCATACCGGTGGATACGGTGAAGGACGTTGCGGCACAGCTCGTGGAAAAGGGCTATGTGTCGAGGCCGTGGCTGGGCATAAGCGGGCAGAACATAGACGGCTCGCTTGCAAGGGTCATGGGATTGGGGTCGGAAGGGGTGCTGATAGCGGATGTGTACAGGGGAAGTCCCGCCCACAAGGCGGGGTTGAGGGGGGGCGAGAGGTACGTGAGGCTCGGCAACCTGCTCCTGGCCACAGGAGGCGACCTCATACTGGCTCTGGGCGGTAAAAGGGTGAGGTCCCTTGATGATCTCGACGAGGCGCTCGAGGGGTTCGAGGTCGGAGACTGGGTGGAGTTGGAGATCCTTAGGGACGGTACGAAGAGGCGTTTAAGGCTTAGGCTTGAGGAGATGCCCCGGCGCTGAGACGATCGGAGATACCTCATGTAGTGTGTGTGGCGCAGCGGAGGGGGAAAGCATCCTTGTACTTGCTTCGGCGTATGCGGTGCCAGTAGAAGATCACCAGGGTGTGTTGTTCCGCCAAACAGGGGGAAGTTCCTTAAGAGCCCGGTTAAGAAAAAGCTTGACAATATATTATGAAAATGATAATCATTATCAATAAGCTCTCAGCGCAGGAAACAAAGTAATGATCCGAACGTACAGGGGTGGCGGTGTGTCGGCGCTTGTCATAGGAACTACGTCATACATAGGCTCTATAGGGGATGTCCTTCTCAACGGCGGTTTCCGCGAGATTCGCTGGAGGGACGGTGCCACGGACCGGTTCGATCTGGATGGTTTTCAACCCGATCTGATCATCCTTATAAGAGATGGCATCGAAGAGTTCGGTATCAATCGGCTTTTACACACGGCCCTGAATCTTAATGTTCCTCTGTTCGTATTGTGATCTCGACAGATGCCGCTGCGATGAGGTGGGATCGGGACATTAAAACTTTTTTCCACTTCCATTGGCCTGTGTTGAAGGGGGAGCATGTTATGAGCCGGACTGAGCCCGGCGGCCTTGTTCTGTGGGACATGGTTGGTAACAGCTATTAAATCATACGGAGGATTTCCATGTGTGTAGCGTTGGTAGGAGGAATGGACAGGCTGAAGAGGAGGTACGAGATGACGGCACTTGCCCGCGGGGTCGATCTGCGGCACTTTGAGAGGAGTTGTCCCCGTTTTGAGGAAAAGATGGAAGGGGTCGACGCCATCATTATATTTACTAACAGGATATCCCATAATGCAAGGAAAAGGGCGTTGTCCAAAGGCGCTGCCCTGGGGGTCCCGGTCCTAATGTACCACTCCAGCGGACTTTCCAGTCTCAGAAGGTGTCTTGATGAAATCACAAAGGGTAAATGATGGGTGGTGGGTGAGAAAACTTGTGTGTGCGAGCGTTACCCGTCCACTCGCAAGGTCTTGTTTTGCACCTATCTGACGGCAGTCAGCCAGTCCGAGGAGCATCCGTAAGGTCTCGCGGCAGAGGTGGCTGGTCTTTTCTGATCAAATGGAGGTTCGAGGCAGCTTCTGGCCTTGCCATCTTCTCTCCATGTGCCTCACAGGCGGCCGTGTCTGGGGCAACCATAACCATAGGCTCGACATCGTGGTTAAAGGGTGGACCGCTGCCGTCCTTTTCCCTGAAAACTTTATCCCGCGGAAACACCCACCTGTAAAGACAGGATGATAGCATACTCTGGTTTGTCTCTTTTCCAGGGCAAGGGAGTACTGTAGAGGTTTTGTTTGATCAGGCGCTGCCTAAACGCCTGCGTATCTCTCAGTAGCAGGAAAAAATCTTTTTTATTGGGCATTCGTCATTGCGAAAGAAGCGAAGCATATTTTTCAAGAAAACCAAGTGGTTATGGACGCATCGCCGGGTTCCTCGCTACACTCTTCACCTTTCCATGCGCTTCGGTACGGCGTTAAGCACACCGGGACAAGCCCCCCAACAACGAATTGATCGGAGCTTCCCTATACCGAAGCTGCTCGTGGCAAGCTGAAGAGGGTGGCAGATCGTCCTATGGTCAGTATGGTCCGCAGAGCTGCGGCGGACCGACTCACAGGGTATCGGCTACACCGGTTTCTTTCATCAGCGAGTCATACCTTTTGCTCGGCTACTCCGCGCAGCAGGATAGCTGCGCAATATCCCTGTAGAAACTCTGGGCACAGAGCTTCACCATCTCCGAGGGGTGGGGTAGACGTCTATCTTTTCCGTAAGATCCTTTACCGTCATGCCTTCCCTCATGGCGAGAACGGCCTGATGGATGACCTCGGCGGCCTCGGGAGCCAGGATGTGAATGCCGAGCACCCTCCCGGTACCCTCTTCCGCAACCATTTTTATAAGCCCCCTTGCATCCCTTATGGCTCGGGCCTTCGGGACGTACTTCATCTTGAGTGTCCTCGATACAGTTTTAAGGCCCTGCTCTGCAGCCCGTCGCTCTGTAATGCCGACGCTTGCCACATTGGGGTGTGTGAATATGGCATGGGGGACCGTGCTGTAATCCATCCTCTCGAGGCAACACTCGTCGTCTGAAAGGGCGTTTGCGGCTGCAACGGAGCCCTCCCGTGCGGCCACAGTCACAAGCGGCATCTTTCCTGCCACATCACCGGCCGCAAATACGACGGGATTCGTCGTCCTCATGAATTCGTCCGTCCTGACGAAACCGTTTTGGTCAACATCGACCCCCGCGGCATCAAGGTTCAATCCGTCTGTGTCGGGGGTGATGCCTGTGGCCATGAGGATTGCTTCTCCCCTGAACTCTGTGGCAGCACCGCCAACGTCGGCTCTGACCGTCTTTTGCCGGCCGGATTGATGCACCTCCATGACCTTCGCGCCGGTATGGATGGCTATCCCCTCTTCCTCGAGGTATCCCTTCAGTGCGGCCGATATCTCCTCTTCCTCCTCGGGTATAATCATTGGGCTACGCTGCAGTATCGTCACTTTGCTACCGAAGCGGGAGAATATCTGTGCCATCTCCACTGCGACGAACCTTCCCCCGAGGATTATCAGAGAAGTGGGCAGCTCCTTCAGGTCGAGGGCTGTTGTGGAATCCAGGAAATCCACCCGGTCGATACCGTTGAAGGGAATCACCCGGGGCCTCGCCCCCGTTGCGATGATGAATCTGCTCCCCTTGATAACCCGCTCACCGACCTTCACTTCATTTCCGGAAAGAAATGAAGCCTCCCCCTCGAAGTAGTGAATCTTCGTGTTGTCCCTCAGGACATTGAGATACTTCTCCTTCCGTAGTTCCTTGACCAGTTCATCCTTTTGCTCGATAACCTTTGCGAAATCCACTTTCCCTTTCGGGATGTCTATGCCACTGAATGGCTGGTGCCTAGAATAGAAAAACACCTCCGCTACCCTTAGAAGGTTCTTCGACGGTATACAACCCCTGTTGAGGCACGTACCTCCTATTACGTCCTTCTCGCAGACAGCGACCTCGGCGCCGAGTTCCGTTGCCTTCAGCGCGGCGGCGAAGGCCGCCGAGCCCCCGCCGATGACTACGATGTCGAATTCAAAACCTGCATTCATCGTTTTTTACAGCTCATATCTTTTTCCTGAAGTAGGTATAGCGGTTTTATCGAGAAGTACGGCAGGACGACAAATGGCCATGGTCTCGGAGACCCTTCACAGCCAGCCGGAGACGCCGTGCTGTGTCCAGGCAACGGTATCGATGGATCGGCATCCCTGTGCTAATCTTCTTTTGATTCCTTTGCCTTGAATCCGACCTTCTCTACGGCCTTTATCATTTCCTCAACACGGCCCTTCCCTCCTTCGTACTCTACGTGGGCCTCCTTCTCCTTGAAGCTCACCTCAACCTCTTTTACGCCTTCGACGTTCGAGAGCGCCTTTTTTACAGCCCGGGCGCATATCCTGCAGGTCATGCCCTCTATATCGAGGGTTATTGACTCCATGCCGCCCGCCGTAACGGAGCTCATGGTCATAAAGACAAAGACAAGGAGAGCAAGGGTTGTAGGTATCACTTTCATGACAGCCGTACCTCCTTCTTTGTTGTCCCCTTCTGGGAATAAGAGAAAACCCATCGCCCTTAGGCGAAGACTTTAACCGCACCATCCGGCGTCTGCCTCAGTGGGTAATTCTGCCTTACCTCTGTTTCATGCAAAGAGCCACGCCGCCACGTAGGGGAAGCTCACCCCGAATATCGCAAAGCCTACGAGCACCCAGAAGAGCAGCCTGTTTATCTTTCTGGCCCGCGGGTTGCATCCGCCGTCCGGGCCGCAGTTCGAGCCCTTGCCGTAGGCGTGGCGCCATGCAAAGGCCACGAAGACGAAGGTCAGACCGATCATATACGGCCGGAGCGGTTCGAGCCTGGTAAGAAACCCCAGCCCCGTTATGCCGAATGCCAGAAAGAGGGCCGGGCCTATACAGCAGCTTGCCGCCAGCAGGGCTGTAATCACACCGCCGATGGCCGAGGCCCTTTTGCTCATGTTCGTGTGTTTGCTCATCTCCTGCCTTTTTTTGCGCTTTCGAGGTTTTCCTCCTCGATGGTCTTAAGTATCGGGCACTCCTCGGTGGGTCGTCGCCTGTCGCAGGCCTTTATCAGCTCCTTCAGGACCTTTTTGACCGAGCCGAGGGCCTTCATCTTGTCTTCAACGTCGCTGAGCTTGCGTTCGGCCTGTTCCTTTACCCGGGTGCAGGCTGCGGCCGATCCGATGTTCAGGTCGAGAAGCCCCCTTATCTCCTCAAGGGTAAAACCGATCTCCTTTGCGCGTCGGATGAGCCGGAGCCTTTTCAGGGATTCTTCGTTGTAAATCCTGTACCCCGCGGGCGACCTGCCGGAGGGATGAAGGAGCCCCCGGCGCTCATAGTAACGTAACGGATCGTCTGAACATTCACCCCCGCACGTCCGGCGAGTTCCCCGATCGTGAATTCCATGGCCTCCTCTCATCGATAATTGAATTATAAACCCCATACCATGGTATAAGGTCAAGGTAATCTTTCAAATCGGTTACCGGAAGAGCTTTCAAATTGACTTGCAAGCGGCTATTCTGCTAATATTAGGGAAACTCTGATTAATTCGTCATTGCAGAGGCTTGTCCCCACGCGGAGCGAGGGAACCCGACGAATCTCTGAGTATTTGATTTTACTGAAAAAGATGCTGGAGAGGGATAATAACCCTCCTTCCCGGCAAGGTCGCTCCACCCGTTTAACAGATCCAGTGCTTTGCCGCGCAATGACGAGACAGGCAATAAATCAGAGTTTTTAGATATTAATATGACTTACATGTTGCGCCATGACGCCGTTACTGCAATAAGAGCAGGCGCGTCCCCCGCGCAAGGGGATGAAAATGCTTTGAAGAGCCGGAGAGGCCTTTGGGTGAAGTGGAGCATTGCTCCCTAAGCAAGGAAACCCAGGTTGATCTGTCCTTGCGGCGACGAAGCAATTTTTTTCAGGGTTTCTTTGAGAGATGACCTCGCAGCCGGAAAACGGAGAGGAAGGACCACTTGGAAGTTTACCCGGTAAGAATCCCGCCATTTGCTTGGTTTTCGTATAAGGATGTCCTTCTTTCCCTACAAGCATGGAAAAGTTCTTTTTGATACTCATTGGAATAACCATAATCACCCTTATAATAAACCTTCCGTTCGGCTACCTGAGGAGCAAGGTGCGGAAGTTCTCCTTGTGGTGGTTCCTTTACATACATGTGCCCATCCCGTTAATCTTCATCCTCCGAAAGCTCGTTGGTTTGGGATACAAGGCGGTACCCGTGATAATCGTCGGTGCTGTAGTTGGGCAGATGATAGGTGGACGTATAAACGCCGACAGGATTTCCTGACGATGGCCTGCTTATGGTAAAACGCCTCTATGCCGCAAAAGGAAGGGGCCTTGCGCCGGCGAAGATAGGCGCCGTGCTTGGACATTCGTTCTCCAACCTTGGGCTCGCAACAAGGATAAACGAGTTCAAGATAAAGAAGCACTGGCCGGAGGTAGTAGGCAGGGCTATTTCGCAGAGGGCTGTCCCGCTCAGGCTCGTCTCGTCAACCCTGCATGTGACTGTGTCTTCGTCCGCGTGGATGAACGAACTCCTCTACCACAAGGATGAAATCATCGAAAAGATAAACAGTCTCATAGGTGCCGGTGCGGTAAGTAATATAATCTTCAAAACCGGCAGGGTCGAGGCCGCGCCGCAGGAAAGAGCTGTTATAAAGCGTAGGAGCCTATCCCGGGCCGAGAGGGCGTTCATAGACAGGACGGTCTCAACGGTGAAGGATCAGGCCCTGAGGGAGGCCATAAGGCGGGCCATGGAAAAAGGAATGAGCCGGGACGAGTGACCAGTAAACCAACCCCGCGGCAGGCCCGATTGGTCCTTACAGGAAGACGGGGGGCTCAACGCTGAGCCCCCCCTTTGAGCGGGCCTCGACGAGAAACAGCTTGGCCGTGCCGGCCCTCGATGTGTGTACGAACCTCAACCTTACCGGCCTCAACCCGATCCTTTCAAGCTCCTTCACGAACTCGGCAAGCCTCCTTACTGGATAGACAAACGATATCCTTCCATCATCTCCGGCAAGGTGCCTCGATACCTCCAGTAGCTCTCTCAATGTTCCGTGCGTCTCGTACCTCGCAGCCGCCCGGCCGGTATCCGGGCTTACCCTGCCGGTGCCCCTCTTTGTATACGGTGGGTTGCTCAAGACGACCGAAAAAGAGCCGCGCGGATAGATCTCCTTGAGTTCACGCCAGTCCCGTTTCACGACCTCGACCCTTTTTGAAAGGTCGTTGCTCATTACGTTTTTTAAGGCTGCATCGACGCATTCATCCTCTATATCCACGGCGGTAATCCGCCCCACCTCGCTATTCCAGCAGAGAAGAATCGGTATCACCCCTGAACCCGTGCCAAGGTCAACGACGGTATCTGTCCTTGAAAGCGGCAGTACAAAGTCCGCAAGGAGAAGGGAGTCGGCGGTCAGCCTCTGGATGCCGCCGGGCTGAATGAGGGTGTACGGACCAAGCCTCTCTGTGGGTGCATAAGTGGTGGTTCGGGTCAACGGACAAACCTAATCCCAAAGCGGATTAATGGTGAGGCCCGAAAGGAGCTTTGGATAGAAGTACGTGGACTTCTGGGGCATCAGGAGCCTGGCCTCGGATATCTTTCTTACATCCTTGATCTTTGTAGGGTTCATAAGGAAGGTGAGCTGGTTTGCACCGGCCTTGCCCTGCTCAAGTGCTTCGTCCATGTCTTTGATGTATATGAGGTTTTCCTGCCTCTCCTGCGCCTCCCTGCCTATGCCGAGCAGCCTGTCGAGTACGAGGGCGTGAAGCACCGTTACATCAAGGACCTTGTACTCGTCCGGTATCGTAGAGCCGAACACCTTGTCCATAATGTCACTGCTCTTGAGCGTAAGGAGGTAGTAGGCGTTGATCCCGTTTACATACAGGCCGAAGCGTATCCTGCCGCCGTTGTCTACGAGCTTTTTCAAAAAAAGCTCTCTCTGGGTTGCCTCTTGCTTGTCATCGAGCGAGAACTCTTCCACATCGAAGTATTCCCTGCACTTTGCAAGGAATCCCTTGGCATCGAAGTCCCTGAGGCTGTGCACGACCCTGTGGGTCGGGAATATATCCAGGCCCTCGTCGTCCATGCTGGCAAAGTACATCATCACGTAGTTGAACGGCTCCTCACCCGTGGGGTCTTTGGTGGCCTCGAGCATCAGGTTCCTGTAATTCAGGGCGGTCTCATAACGGTGGTGCCCGTCGGCTATGAAAAGGCTCTTATCCTTCATGGCCTCGGTCACGCTGCCTATGACCTCGGCATCGTCTATCTTCCAGAGCCTGTTCACTACACCGTCGTCACCAACAACCTCGATAATCGGCTCGCCTTTGGCAGCGGAGAGGAGTATGCTGCTTATCGTCTCCTGCCTCGAAACGCCCTCTGCTTCGGGATACAGCGCGAAGATGCAGCTCAAGTTGGCCCTGCAGGCCTTCATGAGTTCGAGCCTGTCGGCCTTCGGACCGGAGAGGGTCCTTTCGTGCGGCATGACGGCGCCCTTGCCGAATTCCTCCAGCTTTGAAAGCGCGATGAAGCCCTTTCTGGTCCTGGTCATGCCGCTCTTTAGCTTGTACTCTTGTGTGTAAAAGTATATTGATGGGGTTATGTCCCTTACAAACACCCCCTCTTTTTGCCATTTTTCGAGGTGCTCCGCCGCACGTGCATACCTGTCGTTGCCCGGCTCGTCGCCGGGAAGGGTTTTACCAAGTATGAGCCTGATTATGTTGTTGGGATGCCTCAGGTAGAGTTCCTGCTGAAACTCGGGTGAGATTACATCGTAAGGCGGGGCCATGACCTTGGAGAGGTCCCCGACCTTGTCTGGATTGTATCTGAGCGCCCTGAAAGGTTTGATAACTGCCATCAGAATCTCCTTCCCGTAGTATTCCTGGTTGTTCAAGAGTGCAATACTTTACTATTTATACGGCTATTATGTCAACAGGAAATGGGGCGTCGGTAATGTATCTTATCTTGTGTCAGTAAAGAGGAAGGGGTACCATTTATAGCGGTCCAACTATACCAACTATAAGGAGGTACCCCTATGGCCCAGAGAGCCACGATAGAGAACTTCTCACAAGCTGCACAGATAGTCAAGGAGTTAGGTC
>WGEY01000044.1 GCA_015492495.1 Deltaproteobacteria bacterium
TCCCTTACCGAGGATGCATAGAGGATGTCGTCTCCGAAGTGAGCCCGGGCATTATCCATTGCGAGGGGGTCGTAGGCGATTATCTCGACATCCCTCTGGCGCAGGAGCTCTTCGATGAGCTTGATACCAGGAGACTCCTCTATTACAGGGGTGTCGGGTTTATAGGCAAGCCCCAGCACCGAGACTATGCTGTTTGTGCCTTCGGGGATGAGCTTGAGCACGCCGCTTGCCAGATGATCTATCTGTTGCCGGTTGACCTCGTCGGTCGTAACCGCAAGAGGGGCGCTGCGACCGTACTTTGCGGCAAAGGCGGCAAACGCCCTGTTGTCGCGCGGAAAACAAGGCCCGCCGTAACTCAGCCCCCCCTTGAGGTAGTAAGGGGCTATCCTCCTGTCCGCACCCAGCGCACCGGTAATGTCGTCTATGTCAGCGCCCTTTACGGCCTCGCATATCATGGCGAGCGTGTTCGCAAAGCTTATCTTCATCGTTACGTAGGAGTTTATGCTTATCTTCGTGATCTCTGCGCTTACAATCGACATCCTGCCGAAATGAGGGTCACTTTCGCAGACTTCCTTATAAATCCCTTCAAGTATATCGCCGGCCTTGGTGTCGCTTTCCCCTATAAGGACCAGGTCGGGATTAAGGAAGTCGGTTATAACGCTGCCGAGGGCTATGAACTCGGGGTTGTAGCAGACACCGAAGTCCCTGCCTATCTTCCTGCCGGAGACGGATTCTATCAGGGGGATGAGGCTTTCCTCAGTACAGCCCGGAGACACCGTGGATGTTATCACAAAGAGATGGTACCCCTTGTCGGACCTTCCGAGTGCTTCGGCGAGGTGTCTCAGGGCATCCTTGAGGTATCTGTCGGAGAAGTGGCCGTCCTGCCTGCTCGGTGTCGGAACTATGAGGAATGTCACGTCCGACTCGTCCAAGGCCCTTTTGTAGTCCTGGGTGGCCTTGAGCCTTCCCTCTGAGGCGGTTATGAGCTCCTGAAGCCTGGGTTCGTATACAGGGGCCCTCGAGCTGTTTACGGCGTCGACAAAGTCCCTGTTTATATCCACGCCGATGACCTCGAACCCTTTGTATGAAAAGCACGCAGCGGTGCAGGCGCCCAGCTTTCCAAGGCCTATGACAGAAAGTTTTCTCATGATGCGCTCTCTTTCACTTATTTACTTACTTCTGGTGAATGCACTCCCCGCACACCGGACCCGGGCGGCTGCGGGACGAAGATACACCTCAGCTGCCGACCGGTTCCTTTATCCTGCCGGTCTTGACCAGCTCGCCGTATATCCACTTGTAGGTCCTCTCAAGCCCCTCCTCGAGCGAAGTCCTGGGCTCCCATCCGAGCACCTCCCTCAGCCTTGTATTGTCGCTGTTCCTTCCCCTCACCCCCTGAGGCTTTGTGAGGTCGTACCTCTTGGTGATCTTCTTACCGGCAATCTCGGCCACTATATCGACCAGCTCGTTTATTGTGATCATCCTGTCCTGGCCGAGGTTCAAGGGTTCGTGGTAATCGGACTGCATCAACCTGAAGATACCCTCGACGCAGTCGTCTATGAAGCAGTACGACCTGGTCTGCTTGCCGTCGCCCCACACCTCTATCTCGTCCTCCTCTTTGGCAAGCGCTATCTTGCGGCAGATGGCGGCAGGGGACTTCTCCCTGCCCCCGTCGTATGTACCCAGGTGGCCGAAGATGTTGTGAAAACGCACGGTATATGTCTTCAGTCCGTAGTCTTCGTAGTAGTGCCTGCACTGCCTCTCGGTAAAGAGCTTCTCCCACCCGTAGCCGTCTTCGGCGTCGGCCGGGTAGGCGTCCTCCTCCTTGAGGGGGGTTACGTCGGCGGTGTTTTGCTTGTAGCCGGGATATACGCAGGCGGATGACGTGTAAAGAAACTTCTCCACCCCGTTCAGCCGGGCTGCTTCGAGCATGTGGACATTGATGAGCACATTGTCATGCATGATCTCAGCCTTGTGCGACTCGATAAAGCCGATGCCACCCATGTTGGCGGCGAGGTTGTAGACCTCGTCAACACCCCTGGTCGCCTGCAGGCAGTTCGCCCACCTTCTCAGATCGAGCAGCTCGAACTCGTCGGCGGCTGTATCTTCATACTCGGGAAGCTTTATGTCCACCCCCCTCACCCAGTAACCTTTATCCTTCAGATACTTCACAAGATGGTGGCCTATGAAGCCACCCGCTCCGGTAACCAGAACCTTCTTATCCATTTTGACCGTTTACCTCCTTTTGGATGTATGAACACCTGAAACTACCGGTTCCGTTTCCCAACGGCACCAAGGCATATCGTCCTGCCGGTTGACTTGCAGAACCGTTCGGGAAAAGCATCGTCAATGTAAGAAAAGCCATGCGCTGTTTCGTGTGGGATATCAGGCACGACGAGATGCAAGCCTGCCTGGCAAGCCGTTATTCGAAGCCCCTGCCTTGCTGCAGGGGCTTCTCATGTAAGGAAGTCGTCCGACCCACTTGGCTCACCAACCCCGAAGTCCGCTGCCGGGAGGCCGCTTGCAACACATGTTTATCATAACCTTCAGCAACTGCAACAAGTATTAATACCATCGTGGCCTTTTAAAATCAAGCACTAACCGACGCAACAGACGGGCGCGGTCCGGAGCGCCTATGAGCCCGGGGGGTCCGTTTCGGCCGCCAAATCGACAAACCTGTATATGACGAACTCACCCTCTTCTTCGCCGTAGAATGAGGCAACCTCATCGAGGAGCCTATCTTTCTCGCCGTCGAAGTCGGTTATCCTTTTTCTGAGCTTCCTGGTATAACCGGCCATGTACTCGGCCCCGTTCCGCCTTCCGTACTCCACGAACTCATCGAGCCTTGTAGGGCCGTCGGGCAATGCGATGTATTCCCCGCGGGCGTAATACACCATTATCGGTGTTTTGATCAATATGGGCACCCCGCCCCCCATATTCTCGTGGAACCACCGCCCTGCCACCTTCTCCGGCAGGTGATGCGCCTTAAGACGCACCATACCCTGCGGGAGCTGTACGGCGGTAAAGAACAGGAGCAGGGCCGTTACGATCACTGTGCCCCTTTCTCCCTTCCGCCTTCTCAGGTAATCCTCGATGTAGATATAGCCCATTGCGGCAAAGACCATGCCGAGCGGCATGATCTGAACCAGGTACCTCCTTCTTGCACCGGCAACGAGATAGATGAAGTAATAGAACAACTGGATAACGATGAAACACACCTCTATACTCGTAAGCTCCCTTCTTCGTACACGCCCCGGAAGCTTCCACAGGAACACGAGGAACAGGAGAAAGAACGGGATGCTGAAGGCCTCGGGGTAATGCTTGGCAAAATCCACCACGTACGCCCCCTGGGTCAGTATCCTCCACACCGTCTCCATCACGTCCGCCATGGTCCCCCTGCCGGTCATCCTTATCTCGCCGAAGTCACGACTGAGGTAAAGGAGATACGGAAAGGCAAGCACCAGGAAGACCCACCATCCTGATACCGCAAGAAGGACCCTCTTTTTCCACTCCCGCTTCAGGCCGGTTGGATTATAGAAGACTATGAGCGCGGATATTATCATCATGAAGCCGATGCCGCCGGGCTTGGTAAGATAGGTAAGGACCGATGAAAGGCCGGCAAGGAGCATGGTGCGGATGCTCCTTTCTTTCATGGCCTTGAGGCCGAGGAGTGTCGTCGATGCAACGAGGAAGCAGTAAAGCGCCTCTGTGAGGATATCGCCCGAATAACGGACCATGTAGGGGTGTATGGCGACGAAGAAGGCCGTTATTACGCCTGCACGTTCATTGTAGACAAGCCTTCCGAGGCGGAAGGTCACAGGTATCACCAGGGTACCGAACAGAAGCGAGACCACACGGCCGGAGAGCTCGGGGTCATGGAACACGAACGAAGCGAGGCTCAATAACAGCGGATACAGAGGGGGCCTGTCCCTGTCCAGGATGCCGAGGTAATTGCCTTCCGAAAATTCCCGGGCGAGCCTTATGTAGGTTATGCTGTCTGTCGAGATGGTGACCGCGTTCAGAACCACGTAAAGTCTTAGGACGAAACCGAGGCAGATTATGAGGATGAGCTTTTGTTCAACGGTGAGCCCGCCTAAGCGGTCATTTACCCTGAGGAGAGGATTTGTTCTCATTTATGATGACAGCAAGGCATCATGAACGACGTGCAACCGTCCGGGCGGCACCAAGCTTACTCCGGCATGGTTGCAGGACAGGCCGGCTATGCGTTTTTAAAAAAAACAGTAGATACGCCATTGAAAGGGGCGTATCTACTGCATCTGGACGTTAAGTGGCGCCCCCGAGACGACTCGAACGTCCGACACACGGATTAGGAATCCGTTGCTCTATCCTACTGAGCTACGGGGGCCTTGTCTTAGGAAAACTCTGACTTATTGCCTGTCTCGTCATTGCGAGCGCAGCGAAGCGATCTCGTTTTCAGTGAAATCATACACTTAGAGATTGCTCGTCTGGTTCCCTCGCTCCGTGTCGGGACAAGCCTCTGCAACGGCGAAGCAATCAGAGTTTCCTACGAGTAATATAACCATACCGGAATTCTATTAGTCAAGTAAAATCTAAGGGGCACCTGGCACGGCAGCCGCGGAGAAGGCCGGATAAACGGAGGCATCTTCTAAATATGCGCTTGAAATCGAAGTAAACAAGGCTATAATCTGAAGATACAAGGCCGGCGCATTTTCTCCACAGCCGACTCAGGGAGGCTGCGAGCTCGTTTGATATCTTCGGAAGTTCCCTGCAGACTGCTGAAGGGAGCCTCTATGCCGGCAGGGACGTATGGTGTTACACCCCGTCTCATGCATCAAAGCGGCAGTTTCCTCTTCATACTTTCGCCACTTTCATCTCCGACACAATCAGTTTGTACCCCAGCGGCACCGTGGCTGCCATCCCTGCCGCCTGGAGGGTACCGCAAGCAGCACCCGGGCAGCCGCCCGGATGGAGTGTTATCCAACGTCACCGCCGTATGCCGTTGACAAGTATTGCACCCGGCTGCACCTTTAGTAGTGCGGGCCTGCCGGTCCCGGTACAGCAATAAGGAAGAGTGCCGGACTGTCGAAGCCTGTAGTCGTACGTAGAAGAGCAGTTGAGACGAAAGCGGTCCGGCAGATACATACCGCGCTCACCGGCCGTGTGTGGTCACGGCTGGTTTTGACCTTCGGATTCGATAGACCGGAAGGTTCACAAAGGGACGGGGCCCGGGATGTGAAGATAATCCATAAGATGATCCTGGCCTTTCTGGCCGTAATCGTGTTGGTTGCCTTCGTCATCGGCTTCTTTGCCATTGATTCGGGCCAGAAGGCCCTGCAAAGATCCATCGAAGGAAGCTCGGAGACCCTCGCGGTCGAGGTCATGGACAAGATAGACAGAACCATCTACAGCAGGATCGAAGAGTTCCAGGCGTATTCCACGGACCTACTGCTGCGCGAACAGATCATGAATTCGAACAGGGAGTTCGAAGGGCTCGACGACATGCATGCGTATATCAACAGAATGGACGAGGAATGGAGGTCCGCCGGAAAGGAGGTGATCACCCCCTTCATGCAGGGCCTGATGAGGAACCCGGTGTCAGAGGAGTTGAGGGAAAAGATCGACTTCTATGAAAGAAAATACGGCTACAAGGTCTTCGGCGAGGTCTTCGCAACGAACAGATACGGGGCCAACGTCGTCCAAACCGGGAAGACGACCGACTACAGGCACGACGACGAGCCGTGGTGGCGGAGGGCAAAGGCCGAGGGGTTGCACGTGGAGGATGTCGCATATGACGAAAGCTCTGGTATCTATTCAATCGACATAGGGATAAGGATAGACGACTCGAAAGGGGGCTTCATAGGCATAATGAAGGTTGTCCTGAATATAGAGGAGGTGACCAGGATAATAAAGGAGTTGAGGCTGCCTGAGCCGTTCTCAGGCCACAGGACCCTACACCTGAAACTTTTGACCCGTGACGGAAGGCTCATATATTCGACGAAGGAGTTCAGGTTCCTTGAAGACGCATCTCACATGGTGCCGGACTTCGTGAACCGAAGCCGCAAGCACGTCGCCACATACATAAGGCAGGGGCATGAACCGGACGAGGGCGAGGAACTCTCCGTGCACGTGCACTCAAAGGGGTACAAGGACTACAAAGGCCTGGGCTGGATACTGATGATAGACCATGAGACCGAAGAGATATTCGCACCTATAGCGAGGCTCAAGATGCGGATAATAGGCGCCAGCGCGGCGATAGCCGCGCTGGCCGTCCTCATCGGGGTCCTGATAGCCCGCTCGATATCCGGATCTTTGCGCAGGCTCGAGGAGGCGAGCATTGAGATAGGCAGGGGCAACCTCGATGCAAGGATAGAGGCGAACTCCAAGGATGAGGTGGGAATGCTCGCGCGCACCTTCAACAGGATGGCCGAGGAGCTGAAAAAGACGACCGTATCGCGCGACCTTCTGGCAAGGGAGGTCGAGGAACGAAGGCGCATGGAAGAGGCCCTATCCGAGAGCGAGGAGAAGTTCCGAACGATAAGCTCCGCGGCAAGGGACGCGATCCTCATGATGGACAACGACGGAAATGTCTCGTTCTGGAACGAGGCGGCAGAAGAGATTTTCGGCTATTCGAAGAACGAGGCCATCGGACGCCCCCTGCATTCGACCATTGTGCCGGAACGTTTCCGCGAGGCCTATGAAAAGGGGTTCGCCTCGTTCAGGGAGACAGGCCGGGGTCCGGTCATCGGCCGTACGGTCGAGGTGGAGGCGGTCAGAAAGGACGGGACCGAGTTCCCGGTCGAACTATCCATCTCCGCCGTAAGGTTCAGGGGGAAGTGGCATGCCATCGGCATACTCAGGGACATCACAGAACGAAAGCGCATGGAAGAGGCCCTATCCGAGAGCGAGGAGAAGTTCCGAACAATAAGCTCCGCGGCAAGGGACGCGATCCTCATGATAGACAACGACGGAAAGATCTCGTTCTGGAACGAGGCGGCAGAAAGGATGTTCGGCTTTCCGAACGACGAGGTCACGGGCCGGCCGTTACACACGATCATTGTGCCGGAGCGTTACCGCGGGGCGCACCAAAAAGGGTTCGCCTCGTTCAGGGAGACGGGCAAGGGGCCGTTCATCGGACGTACGGTCGAGGTGGAGGCGGTCAGAAAGGACGAGACCGAGTTCCCGGTCGAGCTATCCATCTCCGCCGTAAGGTTCAGGGGGAAGTGGCATGCCATCGGTATACTCAGGGACATCACAGAGCGCAGGAAGGTCGAGGCCGAGCGCGAGCGGCTGCTTCGGGAGACCGAGAGGGCGAACAAGGAGCTCAATGACTTCGCCTACATCGTCTCGCACGACCTGAAGGCCCCTTTAAGGGCAATAACCCAGCTTGCGCAGTGGATCACCGAGGACTACGCGGACAGGCTCGATGAAGAAGGCAGGGAGCAGTTAGACCTCCTTTCAAAGAGGGCCCGCCACATGCACAACCTGATAGACGGTATCCTCCAGTACTCCCGGGCGGGCAGGATCCAGGGGACCCCGGAGAAGGTGGCAACGCGCATGGTCGTCGAGGAGGCCATAGACGCGATCTCGCCGCCGGAAAACATACGTTTCGAGGTACACGACGACCTTCCGGAGGTATGGATGGACCCGATACAGATGAGACAGGTATTCCAGAACCTCTTAAGCAACGCCGTGAAGTTCATGGACAAGCCGGAGGGGCTCATAGAGGTAGGGTGTAATGACAAGGGCACGCACTGGGAGTTCTATGTGCGGGACAACGGCCCGGGCATGGAGGAGCACCACTTCGAGCGCATATTCCAGATATTCCAGACGCTCCATTCACGCGACGAATTCGACAGCAGCGGTATAGGACTTTCGATAGTAAAGAAGATTGTAGAAAGAAACGGCGGCGAGGTCAGGGTCGAATCCAGGGTCGACAAGGGTACGACATTCTACTTCACCCTGCCGAAGCACTACTCCGTACCGGCGCATGACGGGGGCCTTGCCACATGAACAGGGATACTGCAAGAGTTGCAGCGGCAGGTTTCGTATGGCTTATCGAGGATGGTCGTTGTCCACGTACGCGCTTGTGGCAGGAAGCTCCTGATATCACGTGCAAAAAAAACGGTTGCCCATATGGATGGTGTAACTGACAAAGAAAAACGCGACCTCTGTGCAGCGGCTGCTCATGGAACCAGGCCCCTCAGGCTCATAGTAATAATCATGGGTTCTGTCTTCGTGTCAGAGGCGCTCGTTATGTTCCTCCTGTACCTTCTCCCTCCGCTCCCCATACACCTCGAGGCGGTGCTCGACGCGTTCCTCTTAAGCATACTGTGCTTTCCGATCCTCTATATGCTGCTATTCCGTCCCATGATCCTTCAGATGGAGGAACGGGAACGGGCCGCTAGGGAGCTCCAGAAGGGACGCGAGGAGCTTGAAAGGCGGATCGATGAGCGCACCAGGGAGCTTGTAGCCGCGAACGAGAGCCTTGAAGCCGAGGCAAACGAGCGCAGACGGCTATACGAGGAGCAAAAGCGGCTGATAGAGAAGACGGAAAGGGTCAACAGCGAGCTGAGGGACCTCCTTCACGCCGCATCGCACGACCTGAAGACACCGGTAAGGGGGATAAGCCAGCTCGCGCAGTGGATCATCGAGGACTACGGCGACAAGCTCGACGAAGAGGGCAGGCGGCAACTGGACCTCCTCCTTAAAAGGACCCGACGGATACACGACCTGATAGACGGCATCCTCCAGTACTCGAGGGCGGGCAGGACAACCAAGGGACACGTGGAGAGGGTGGACACGCTCAAGATGGTCGAGGAGGTCGTGGGGGCGATCTCCCCGCCTGCGGGCATACGCTTCGACATACACGGCAACCTTCCGGCCGTACGGATGGACCCGACACAGCTCAAGCTGGTGCTTCAGCACCTCACAAGCAACGCCGTGAGATTCATGGACAAAACAAGCGGGGTCGTGGAGATAGGCTGTAAGGAACGTAACGGTGTTCGGGAGTTTTACATAAGGGACAACGGTCCTGGCATAGAGGAGCGTCACACCGAGAGGATATTCCACATATTCCAGACGCTGAATACGCACGAGGAGCACAAGGGCAGCGGCATAGGGCTCACCATAGTGAAAAAGATCGTCGAGCAGAACGGCGGTAGAGTCAGGGTCGAGTCCAAGGTCGGTGAAGGCACGACATTCTACTTCTCACTGCCCGGAACAGAGCCCGCGACAAGCCGCGCGAAGGACCGTACCATGGCCCTTGTATAGGAGGAAGGGAAAGGGAATATATTTTGCCATGGATGAAAAAAGGCGCATACGCATACTGAGCGTCGATGACGACAGGGTCGCCCAGATGGCCATAAAAAGGACGCTCGCCTCGCGCGGGCTTCTGTGTGAGATCACAGAGGCCCGGACCATAGAGGAGGCGATGAGGCTCCTCGTGGCGAACAGTTACGATCTGGTGCTGGTCGATTACCTGCTGCCTGACGGTACTGGACTCGATCTGCTCGAGAGGATCAGGGATACTCCGGCGATCTTCATTACAGGCAGCGGAGACGAGGGCGTGGCGGTAAGGGCCATGAAAGGAGGGGCATACGATTACCTCATAAAGGATCCGGAGGGCGGGTACCTGGAGCTCCTTCCGGTCACCATAGAAAAGGCCCTGCGCACCTATCAGATGGAACAGGAACACAGGTCGTACGAAAAGAAGATAGTAAGGCAGAACGCCGAGCTCGAAGAAATCAATTCCGAGCTTGCGGCCCTTTATGAAATCTCATCGACGATCAGCAGGACCATAGACCTCAAGAGCCTCCTCAAGGGCGTGCTCGAAACCCTTCCGAGGGTCAACATACTGAAGGTCGAGGACAAGGCCATGATATTCACCGTAGAAGATAACGGGCTCAGGCTCGCAGCACATACCGGCATGGGAGATGACTTCGTAAGGGCCCACGAGGGGTTGAAGCTCGGGGAGTGCCTGTGCGGGCTCAGCGCGCAGACCGGTGAGGCTATCTTATCAACGAACTCCCATGAAGACAGCAGGCACACCATACACTACCCGGGTATGACCCCCCACGGACATGTCATATTGCCGCTCAAGGCCGCGGACAGGGTTGTGGGGGTCATGTGCATCTACATGCCGGTCGGCGTCGAACCGTCCGAGCAGACCGTGAAGCTCCTCACCTCCATAGCGGACCAGCTCGGGGTCGCCGTGAACAACGCCAGACTCTTCGAGCAGACAAGGAACATGTCGCTCCAGGATCCCCTTACGGGGCTCGCCAACAGGCGGCACATGCACATGGAACTTGAAAGGAACCTGGCCGTTGCGCAAAGGTACGGCACGCCGCTGTCCGTGGTCATGATGGACATCGACCACTTCAAAGAGTACAACGATACGTACGGTCACCTCGAAGGCGACAGGTTGCTCGTCGAGATCGCAAGGATAATATCCCGGGAGACACGGGATGCCGACTTTGCGTCAAGGTACGGAGGTGAGGAGTTCCTGATGCTCCTGCCCGAGACGGACCTTGTAGGGGCGTATTCCATAGCCGAGAGGATAAGGAAGGCCGTTGAACAGGAAACACGTGTAACCATCAGCCTGGGGGTCTCTGCCTATCACGGTGGAATGAAAAATGCCGAAGAGCTCATAAATACCGCGGACGAGGCGCTTTACCGGGCCAAGCAGAACGGCAGAAACAGGGTGGAGGTGTACCAGGCGAAGCTTGCGGAGGAAAAGGCATGATGGAGCTACAGGTCGAGGAAGGAGGAAGTATGAGAAGCGCAGTGCCTGTACTTCTGGTCGAGGACGACAAGGTTGATGTAATGACCGTGCAGCGCGCCTTCAAGAAAAACAAGATAACAAATCCTCTATTCGTCGTCTCGAACGGTGAAGAGGCCCTCGAGTATCTGCACCGCACGGGCCCATACAGCGACCCTGCGAGCGCACCGAGACCCGGCATAATACTGCTTGATCTGAACATGCCCGTGATGAACGGACTGGAACTGCTGAAGATATTGAAGGCGGACGAAGACCTGAAAAGGATCCCGGTTATAGCGTTGACCACATCGCGGGAGGAGGAAGACAGGATCGAGAGCTTCAACCTGTCGGTGGCGGGCTACATCATAAAGCCGGTTGAGTTCGACAAGTTCGTCGAGGCCGTGAGGTTGATCGATCTTTACTGGACCCTGAGCGAGCTTAGTCCCGAGGTCGAAGATGCTTAGGCGGACACCTGCATCCTACCTCGAAGAAGATATGACCGGCCTGCCAGGGTGAACAAACCGGCTATGAAGGGTCGGGAGATAAATCCAGAAGTCCATCTTGGACAATAAACAGGCTCGAAGGGGGGACGGGCAGGCCGGTCGATCAGTACTGGATCAGCGAATAAACCCCATGCGGCTTGAGCTTATCCCTGCCGTTGAGCTCATTGAGCTCGACGATGAATGCACATTCCAGGATATTTCCACCCAGCTTTTCGACAAGGTCCACCACGGCCCTTGCCGTTCCCCCGGTGGCAAGGAGGTCATCCGCTATGATTACGTTCTGTCCCTCGCGGATGGCATCCTGGTGTATCTCCAGGGAATCTTCGCCGTATTCAAGTGAATAGCTCGCCTTGTGCGTCTTGTAGGGCAGCTTGCCGGGCTTTCGGACGAGCACAACCCCCGCGCCGAGCTTGTAGGCAAGGGCGGCGCCCACAATAAAACCCCTCGCCTCTATACCCACGACAAGGTCCACGTTCCTCCCGATGTAGCGATGGCTCAGGATATCGACCATCCTCTGGAAGGAAAGCGGATCCTGACAAAGAGTGGTTATGTCCTTGAATAGTATCCCCTTCTTGGGAAAGTCCGGTATATCCCTGATAGCCTGCTTTAACTTTTCCACCATGCTGTCACACCGAATCAGATGAGTTTATGTCCTGTTCCATAACCAACATCTTGAGCTTCTCAAGCGCCCTCATTTCTATCTGTCGTATCCTCTCCCTGGTGACCCCGAACCGCTTACCTATCTTCTCCAGAGTCTCAGTGTCTCCGTCAAGTCCAAATCGCAGCTTTATTATCCGCCGCTCGTTGTCATCCAAAACCTTCAACCACTCCCTAACA
>WGEY01000045.1 GCA_015492495.1 Deltaproteobacteria bacterium
CTAACTCCTTGACTATCTGTGCAGCTTGTGAGAAGTTCTCTATCGTGGCTCTCTGGGCCATAGGGGTACCTCCTTATAGTTGGTATAGTTGGACCGCTATAAATGGTACCCCTTCCTCTTTACTGACACAAGATAAGATACATTACCCGCAAAGAAAAACAGTTGACACGACGGATGAACCGTGGTATGTTTTATGTACCCTTCATATGGATTGTCATACATATTTTCCTTACTGCCTACACATCACAATCCGGACGGTTAAATCCAGAGGTTAATAGCCGAAGAGATATCTCTAACAGATCCTTAAGACCTTGAATATGCCCGACTTATCCATCTGCTATTATTCCACCATGGAATTAGCTCCACAAAAATCCCTTTGGAGTTGTATATGAATCTCAAGGAACTCAAAGAGAAGAAGATCAATGAGCTGACCAGCCTGGCTAAGAAGTACCACATCGAGGGTGCATCCTCGATGAGGAAACAGGACCTGATATTCGCGCTCCTGCAGGCACAGGTCGACAAGAACGGCGTCATATACGGAGAGGGTGTGCTCGAAACACTCCCGGACGGCTTCGGCTTCCTGAGGGCCCCGGACTACAATTACCTGCCGGGTCCGGACGACATATACGTCTCCCCTTCACAGATAAGAAAGTTCAACCTGAGAACCGGGGACATCGTATCGGGACAGATAAGGCCGCCGAAGGAAGGTGAAAGGTACTTTGCCCTTCTCAAGGTGGAAAAGCTCAACTACGAGGACCCTGAAGCGGCCAAGGACAAGATACTGTTCGACAACCTCACCCCTCTGTACCCCAACGAGAGGATATACCTCGAGACCCCGCCGAAGAGCGACATATCGGCAAGGGTCATGGACCTTTTCACCCCCATAGGCAAGGGACAGAGGGGCCTCATAGTATCGCCGCCAAGGGCCGGAAAGACCACGATACTGCAGCGGATCGCCCACTCCATAGCGGTGAACCATCCGGAAATAGTACTCATAGTGCTGCTCATAGACGAGAGGCCCGAGGAGGTCACGGACATGCAGCGCTCCGTAAAGGGAGAGGTGATAAGCTCTACATTCGACGAGCCAGCACAGAGGCACGTGCAGGTCTCAGAGATGGTCATAGAAAAGGCCAAAAGGCTCGTCGAGCATCAGCATGACGTTGTCATCCTCCTTGACAGCATCACCCGCCTTGCAAGGGCATACAACACCGTGGTCCCCCCGAGCGGCAAGGTGCTCTCCGGCGGAGTGGACTCAAACGCCCTGCACAAGCCCAAGAGGTTCTTCGGGGCGGCGAGAAACATAGAGGAAGGCGGAAGCCTGACCATCATAGCCACGGCGCTCATCGACACCGGCAGCCGCATGGACGAGGTCATCTTCGAAGAGTTCAAGGGCACCGGAAACATGGAGATCGTGCTCGACAGGAAGCTGGCGGAAAGGAGGATATTCCCCGCCATCGACCTCAACAAGTCCGGTACCAGAAAAGAGGAGCTCTTGACACCCAAGGACGACCTGAACAGGATATGGATACTGAGAAAGGTACTCCAGCCACTGAACCCCATCGAGAGCATGGAATTCCTCCTTGACAAGCTCCAGCACACCCCTACAAACAAGGACTTCCTTGACTCCATGAGCAAATAGCCTGCCCTGAAAAACATATCTGATGGATAAGGACACCGGCTCCGCACGGCAACGCTTCGCAAGCGCCGCGTATTGAAGCTCCCTGAGCAAACTGCGGGGAATGCCTGCCTGTGCCGCAGTCACGGCAGACAGGCGCTCGCTATGCCTTTTCATGCCGCTTGAGACCATACGACACCCGAAGTCCCATCTTCTCCTTGAAAACACATGGTGAAAGCGATACGATCCGGGCCGAGCCTCCACGCAGCGGACAACCCGCGGATCCGGCCCAAGATGCCAAAAAATCTCCTGAATTCACTTGCATTCCACAAGGCCAGCTGTTAATATATATCCCTTAAATTGAGAGAGAGGAGCTTTAATATGAAGGAAGGAATACACCCGTCATACGAGGCAACAAAGATCCACTGCGCATGCGGATTCGAGGTGGAGACGCGCTCGACGAAGAAGGGCATTTCCGTGGAGATATGCTCGAACTGCCATCCGTTCTTTACCGGCAAGCAAAAGCTCGTGGACACAGCGGGCAGGGTGGAAAAATTCAGGCGTAAATACGGCAACAGAGAAAGCTGACACTGCGGGAGACGTTGTGAAGGTAACCCTCCTGAATTGCACACCCGACCCTGAAAAGACCGTTTCGTTAGCCGCAAAGCTCTGTTACTCCGACTCCGCCATCGGCGAGCTCGAAGACAGGGTCAAAGGCATATCCTACGAAAACTTTCTCGGCAAGATAATCAAGATGGGACACCTCTCGGTCCTTGAACATGCATCCTTCACCTTCGGCATCGAGGGTATCTCAAGGACCACATCCCATCAACTCGTGCGTCACCGCCTGGCCTCATATTCGCAGCAGAGCCAAAGGTATGTGGACCTGGGCAGGGCGAACGAGTACGTGCTTCCGCCGTCCATTGAAAGTGACGCCGGTGCGGCCAAAAGGTTCAACGATCTCATAGCAAGAATCCACGAACTCTACAAGGAAATGGTCTCTTCCGGCATACCCAGGGAGGATGCGCGCTACATATTGCCCAACGCGGCATGCACCAAGATTATCGTTACGATGAACGCCCGCGAGCTTTTGCACTTCTTTACGCTGAGGTGCTGTGAAAGGGCGCAGTGGGAGATAAGGAAGATGTCCACCGAGATGCTCAGGCTCGTGAAAAGAAAGGCTCCCACGATCTTCAGGGATGCGGGCCCCTCGTGCGTGGCAGGTCCGTGCAGCGAAGGCGAGATGACGTGCGGAAGGCCGAAAGAGATACGGGATAAGTTCAAAAGGCTGTGACGTCTCTCCTCACCGCATTTAGCAAGAAATCGGATCAATACATCGTACATCAAATATGCTCAACGGGCCGGTTTTCATCGGTTTGACGAGCGACCATAACGATCGAAGAACGCGGCAGCTAAGCGCCGGAGGCTTCGAGCATACAAATACCGCCACCATGTTGCTTGAAAGGCTCAAGGACATAGAAAAGAGACACCAGGAACTTTCCCGTCTCCTGGGCACCCCCGAGGTGATCGGGGACCAGGCCAGATACCGCGCCCTTGCCCGGGAGCACGCCTCGCTCTCGGAGATAGTAGATGCCTACCGGGAGTTGAAGAAGACGGAAGACGAGATAGCCGAAAACAGATCCATCCTCGAAGGCGGGGACGAGGAACTAAGGCCCCTTGCCAAGGAGGAGCTGCAGACACTACAGAAGAAGAAGGAGGAGATCTTATCGAGGATAAAGATCATGCTTCTTCCGAAGGATCCCAATGACGAAAAGAATATTGTGATCGAGATAAGGGCCGGGGCCGGGGGGGAGGAGTCCGCGCTGTTCGCCGCCGAACTCTTCAGGATGTATTCGCGCTACGCCGAGAGGCAGGGCTGGAAGACGGAGATCCTGAGCTCCAACGTCACCGGCCTTCAGGGCTACAAGGAGGTCATCGCGCTGATAGAGGGTAGAGGGGCTTACTCACGGCTCAAGTTCGAGAGCGGTGTACACAGGGTGCAGAGGGTGCCGGAGACGGAAAGTTCCGGCCGGAGGCACACATCGACCGTCACGGTGGCTGTCATGCCTGAAGCCGAAGAGGTAGAGGTGGATGTAAACGAAGATGAGCTCAGGATAGACACCTTCAGGGCCGGAGGGCACGGCGGTCAGAACGTCAACAAGGTGGAGACGGCGGTAAGGATAACCCATATACCGACCGGGATCGTCGTGACCTGCCAGGACGAAAAAAGCCAGCACAAGAACCGTCAAAAGGCGATGAAGATACTCCTTTCAAGGCTGCTGGACCTCAAGATACAGGAACAGCAGGAAAAGATAGCTACGGAACGGAGGGCCAAGGTGGGCACCGGAGACAGGTCCGAAAAGATAAGGACCTACAACTTCCCGCAAAACAGGGTAACCGACCACCGCATCGGTCTCACGCTGCACAAGCTCGATGAAGTAATGGACGGCGACCTAAAGGAGCTTACGGACAACCTCATAGCCTACTACCAGACCGAGGCGCTGAAGAGCATGCAGAACGAGGAGAAGGCGGGCTGAGGACGCACAACGGGCGAAAAACATACCGACAACCTCAATCCGGCACGGGAAGGAGATAGCAACAGGCGATGGACAAGCTCATCATAGAAGGCGGCAACAGGCTCATAGGAACCGTGGAGATAAGTGGAGCAAAGAACGCGGTGCTGCCGCTCATGGCGGCCTCTCTTCTCACGGACGGTCAAACACGCCTTACAAACGTCCCGAAGTTGAGGGACATCGAGACATTCAAAAAGCTCCTCGTCCACATGGGCTGCGAGGTCTTTTCCGATTCCGACAACCGCACGCTCACCATATGCGCTGACAACGTAACAAGGCCCGAAGCACCGTACGAACTTGTGAAGACCATGCGCGCCTCCATACTCGTCCTGGGCCCACTCGTTGCCAGGTTCAAAAGGGCGCGCGTCAGCCTTCCTGGCGGCTGCACCATCGGGGCAAGGCCAGTAAACCTCCATCTCATGGGCCTCGAAAAGATGGGGGCGAGGGTCAGTATAGAACACGGTTACATCGTTGTCGAAGCCGAAAAACTCACAGGCGCGCACATATACCTCGACCAGCCTACCGTAACGGGCACGGAAAACATCATGCTCGCAGCGGTATACGCCGAAGGTGAGACCACCATAGAGAACGCCGCCATGGAGCCGGAGATCACCGCCCTCGCCTCGGCCCTGAACAGGATGGGGGCCGACATAAGCGGGGCCGGGACCGACACCATAAAGATAACCGGGACGAGCGAACTCAGGGCCACGGAACACCGGGTCATCTACGACAGGATAGAAGCCGGCACATTCATGATAGCCTCGGCCATCACCACCGGCAACGTGCTCATCAAGAACTGCCCGATAGAACACCTCGACTCGCTTGTTGCGAAGCTGAAGGAGGCGGGCACCGAGATCACAGAGGAGGAAGATGGTGTGCGCGTGGTGGGGCAATGGCCCATAAGGAGCGTTGACATAAAGACCTACCCGTACCCCGGGTTCCCGACCGACATGCAGGCGCAGATCATGACCATGATGTCCGTTGCAGGCGGGCTCAGCGTCATCACGGAGACGATATTCGAAAACAGGTTCATGCACGTTGCCGAGCTAAAGCGCATGGGGGCGGACATAACGGTGGATGGGAGGAATGCGATAGTCAAGGGGGTCGACCGGCTGAGCGGCGCGCCGCTTATGGCAACGGACCTGAGGGCGAGCGCATCGCTCGTGCTCGCAGGGCTCGTCGCCGACGGTACGACCATCATATCCAGGATATACCACCTCGACAGGGGGTACGAGGACATAGAGAAGAAACTCAAGGCCCTCGGGGCCAGGATAGAGAGGATCAGGAGTGAGGAAAGGTTCTGAATCGACACGCCCCCTGACCATAGCGCTTCCAAAGGGACGCATACTGAAGGAGGCGGTGGCCCTCTTTGAAGAGGCGGGAATAGACACGGGCTCGATCCTCAAAGAGAGCCGCAGGCTCATCTTCGAGAACAGGGACGAAGGGATCAGATTCATGATAGTGAGGGGGCAGGACGTGCCCACCTACGTGGAGTACGGTGCCGCGGACATGGGCATTGCGGGCAAGGACGTACTCACAGAACAGGCCAGAGACCTCTACGAGCCGCTCGACCTGGGCATAGGCTACTGCAGGATGGTCGTCGCGGAGCCCGGAGAGCTTCGCAACAAGGACAACCCCCAGCACTGGACCCACATACGGGTGGCTACAAAGTACCCGAACATAACGACCAGGCACTTTCTTGAAAAGGGCATACAGGTTGAGATAATAAAGCTCTACGGCTCCATAGAGCTCGCCCCGCTCCTCGGGTTGTCCGAAAGGATAGTCGACCTTGTTCAGACGGGCGAAACGCTCAAGAGCAACGGGCTCGTGGAGGTGGAGACGATAATGGAGATAACCTCCCGGGTCGTATGCAACCGTGCGAGCCTAAAGACCATGCCGAAAAGGATAAAAGATATCATCGACCGGCTGAGCGGCGCGGTCTCGGCCGGCAAGGGACCGGAGTAAAGGCCATGCGTATTGTAAGCACAAAGGACAAGGGCTTCCCCTCCGTGCTCAAGGGGCTCCTCAACCGCGGAGAGGCGGATACAACAAGGGTCGAGGATACGGTACGGGAGATACTCGCCGGTGTCAGGAAGGGAGGAGACCGCGCCCTCGTTGAATATACCGAGAGGTTCGACCGCGTGGATGTCAAGGGGAGGCTCCGGGTCAGGGATGCGGAGATAGAGAGGGCCCTTAAGCGCATACCGGCAAAGGATCTCAAGCTTCTCCGCCTTGCCGCCTCAAGGATCGAGGCCTTCCACAGAAGGCAGGTGCAGAGCTCTTGGTTCGACTCGGAGGACGGCATAATTCTCGGTCAGCTTGTGACCCCCTTGGCGAAGGTAGGCATCTATGTACCCGGTGGAAAAGCGGCCTACCCGTCCACGGTCCTCATGAACGCGATACCCGCCAGGACAGCCGGCGTCGATGAGGTTATAATGGTCACCCCGCCCTCACCCGAAGACATAAACCCTTACGTTCTTGCGGCCGCGGCGGTCGCCGGGGTGGACAAGATCTACAGGGTCGGCGGGGCCCAATCCATCGCCGCCCTGGCCTTCGGCACAAGGACCATCCCTTCGGTCGACAAGATAGTGGGACCGGGTAACATCTATGTCGCCACCGCAAAGAGGATGGTGTACGGACGCGTGGACATCGACATGGTGGCGGGCCCGAGCGAGATACTGATCATAAACGACGGCACAGGCGAGCCGTGCTGGTTGGCGGCGGATCTTCTCTCCCAGGCCGAGCACGACGAACTCGCGTCATCGGTGCTCGTGACGACATCGAGCCGGATGGCGAAGGCCGTTAAACGCGAAGTAGACAGGCAGCTCGAAGGGCTCAAGAGAAAAGGCATAGCGGCCCGATCCATAGCGAACTACGGGGCCATATTCGTAGCCGAGACCATGGAAGAGGCGCTCGAGATATCAAACCGTATCGCACCGGAACACCTCGAACTCTGCGTCCAGGCGCCCATGGAACTCTTGGCCAGTGTAAGGAACGCCGGTGCCGTGTTCCTCGGCCCGAACACGCCCGAGGCTGCGGGAGACTACCTTGCAGGCCCCAACCACACGCTCCCCACCGGCGGGACGGCACGTTTCTCGTCACCGCTCGGGGTGTATGACTTCGTCAAGTTTTCGAGCATCATCGGGTTCTCGGAAGTGGCCATACGGCGACTCGGCCCTTCAATCATGAGGTTCGCCGAGATCGAGGGGCTTGACGCGCATGCAAGTAGCGTCCGGTCAAGGATAAAACAATGAACCACCCGTAGCAGGCCGTAACAGAAGATGCGATATAAGCAGGGCTTCGGAAGGCAGAACGCGCCCTGCGGAACCAAGGAGGCGCCATGCCCGCAATGACACAGAGAAAGGCCAAGGTCAGAAGGAAGACCACCGAGACGGACATAACCCTCGAGATAAAGATCGACGGCCGGGGTGTCAACGCCGTCACAACGGGCATCCCGTTCTTCGACCACATGCTCACCCTCTTTTCGAGGCACGGTCTCTTTGACCTCAAGGTAACGGCAAGGGGGGACATAGAGGTCGACTTTCACCACACGGTGGAGGACGTGGGGCTCTGCCTCGGAGAGGCCCTTAAAAAGGCACTCGGGGACAAGAAGGGTATAAGGAGGTACGGCACATCCAGCGTACCGATGATGGACGCCATGGCCACGGTCGTACTCGACATAAGCGGACGACCCTACTTCAGATACAACAAGACCAAGGAATCGGCCGGGGTGAGCCGCAAAAGGAGCAGGGGCGAATTCGACGTGGGGCTAATGCAGGAGTTCATGACCGCGCTCTCCAACTCAGCAGGCATTGATCTCCACGTGACACTCCACTACGGCAACGACCTCCACCACTCGATCGAGGCCGTATTCAAGGCGCTCGGGCGGGCCTTGAGAGAGGCCGTGGCCAGGGATCCCAGGATCAAGGGGGTGATGTCCACCAAGGGCAGGCTATGATAGCTATAGTGGACTACGATATGGGCAACCTGAGGAGCGTGGAGAAGGCCTTTGAGAGGGTCGGGGCGGATGCCGTCGTAACCAGGGACCTCCGCGTGATAGACGGCGCAAGCCACGTGGTCCTTCCAGGGGTAGGCGCATTCAAGGCATGCATGGACAACCTTGAAAGGTACGGCCTTGTGGATACGATCATAAGGAACATCGAGTCGGGCAAGCCGTTCCTGGGGATCTGCCTCGGGCTGCAGCTGCTCTTCGAGGAGAGCACCGAGGACGGCACCCACAAGGGGCTTGGGCTCATAAAAGGCCGTGTGGTGCGGTTCCCTTCAAACCTCAAAGAAGGGGAAGAGGAGCTCAAGGTGCCGCACATGGGATGGAATGACATAAAAAGGAAGAAGGACTCCCCGCTTCTTCGCGGGGTCCCTGACGGCTCATTCTTTTACTTCGTGCACTCTTACTATGCCGCGCCCGAGGACAGCTCCGTCATACTTACTACCACGGAGTACGGCATGGAGTTTACAAGCAGTATCGCAAAGGACAATATCCTTGCCTGCCAGTTTCACCCTGAAAAGAGCCAGACCATCGGCCTCCAGGTACTCGGAAACTTCAAGGACATGCGCTGAGGTGCGACTGAACCACGGGTACTTGCTGAGAGATCAACAAAGCAAAAGGAGAAGGCCAGTGATAGTTATACCGGCTATAGACATAAAGGGCGGAAGATGCGTGCGCCTGAGGCAGGGGCGCATGGACGACGAGACGGTGTACTCGGAGGATCCGGTCGGCGTGGCAAAAAGGTGGGAGGCGGCAGGCGCCAAGCTCATACACATCGTGGACCTCGATGCCGCGGTCACGGGCAGACCGGTAAACTACGACACTATCGCCGCGATAGCCTCATCAACGGACGTACCGGTACAGGTGGGCGGAGGCATAAGGGATGCCTCAACCGCCACGAGATACCTGGACCTCAAGGGTGTAAAACGGATAATCATCGGGACCGCGGCCTTTGAGGACGAACGGTTCGTAAAGGAGCTGGCCGGGTGTTACCCCGGAAGGGTGGCCGTGGGGATAGACGCCAAGGACGGCAGGGTCGCCATAAAGGGATGGGTCGAGGTGACCGGGATGGATGCGGTGGAGCTTGCCCTGAGGCTTGAGGACTCGGGGGCGGCCTGCATCATCTACACGGACATTTCGAAAGACGGAATGCTTGCCGGGCCCAATGTGGAGGCCACCAGAAGGCTCGTGGACTCGGTAAGCATCCCGGTTGTAGCCTCCGGAGGGGTGTCAAGCATAAAGGACGTCGAAGAGTTGAGGAAAATCGGCGCAGAAGGTGTTATAATAGGAAAGGCCCTCTATTCAGGGACGATTGAGCTCGAACAGGCCATTGAGGCCGCCAGGGGCTGAAGCGAGGCTCGACCCCGCCATACAGGCCGCTAAAGACCGTCCTGCACGGACAAGCGAAAAGGCACATCGATTCCCTGAAAAGCTACGAACAGTCTCCGGAGAATCAAACCCGCATGTGACGACGGGCTGCGGTGGCTGTCGTATATCGAATAATGTTGACCAAGAGAATAATACCCTGCCTTGACGTGAAAGGCGGAAGGGTCGTAAAAGGGGTGAGCTTCGTAGAGCTGAGGGACGCCGGGGACCCGGTCGAGGCTGCCAGGGCATACGACATGCAGGGTGCGGACGAGCTTGTCTTCCTCGACATAACCGCATCCCACGAGGAGCGCAAGACCATCCTGGAGATAGCGGAGAAGACCGCTGAAGAGGTCTTCATGCCGGTCACCATAGGAGGCGGCATACGCACCACAGAGGACATAAGGGATCTTTTGCATGCCGGCGCTGACAAAGTATCCATAAACACCGCCGCCGTGAGAGACCCCGAATTCGTGCGAAGGGCCTCTGAAAGATTCGGAAGCCAGTGCATAGTCGTTGCGATAGACGCCAAAAGGAGCGGTGCCGGCTGGGAGGTCTATACACACGGTGGAAGAAGGCCGACCGGGCTTGACGCGGTCGAATGGGCGCGGAAGGTAACGGAACTCGGCGCAGGAGAGATACTGCTCACGAGCATGGACAGGGACGGCACAAAGGCCGGATACGACATAGAGCTTACAAGGAGTATCTCGGAGAGCGTCACCATACCGGTTATCGCATCCGGCGGCGCAGGAACACTCGAACACCTTTTTGAGGCGTTCACAAAGGGAAAGGCCGACGCAGCGCTTGCCGCGTCTATATTCCACTTCGGAGAATATACGATACCAGAGGCAAAGGAGTACCTCTGGGGCAAGGGTGTCAGCGTAAGACCATGGCAGATGGAGTGAGGAACAACGAGGGATTTCTGAAGCTCATCATCGTCCAGAAGTTCTCCGCGGCAGTGATAGAGGTGCTTCTGGCCGTCTGGGTCCTGCGTTATCTGGACACGGACATGGGAACCGCAACACTCCAACTTGCCGGATACTTCAACCTGGATATAGAAAACAGCATAGTACAGTTCCTGCTCGAGGAGGCCGGAATGATCGGCAACGGCACCATCATCGGGATATCCATCGTCCTCTTTCTCTCCGGTATAATCTCGCTCGTAGAAGGTTACGGCCTCCACAAAAGAAGCAGGTGGGGCGAATGGTTCACCGTCTTTTCCACCGGCTCCTTCATACCGCTCGAAGTATACGCAATAGCCGTCAAGGTCTCATTCATAAAGGTACTCGCCCTTGTATTCAACTGCGCGGTGGTATACTACCTTGCAAGACACAAGGAGCTCTTCGATTCAAAGGGAAGAAAATCCATCCATACCACAAAGCCCCTGTGACATCCCGCAGCCCCCCTAAAGGGCTTGACATCCCGGAATTCGGGTCTATGATTTCACATGACCTTGAAGATGCACCGCAGGCTTATTCCACGGAGCCCGCTTCGTGGAGCTTCAAATTACGCGGCAAGCGCAGCGCCGGCGTTCCGCGAAAGAGGAGCGTTTTCACGCAGCAGTCTGCAGCGGTGCGGTGTGGTCAGCGGATGAATACATATGACAAACCTGCCCGGCTTTTAACATTTGAAGACTCCGGCAGATTCTGCAGGCAGGGCTTCAAAACAAAAGGCCTTACAAACAACCAAACAGGAGGTGGGGAAATGGCTCTGCAGCCGAAAACATTCGAACTTACGGGACTGGAAGGGATCTCCGACGAACAGATAGCCCAGCACCGCGACATACTCTATGTCGGATACGTAAACAAATTCAATGAAATCCAAGAACGCCTCAAGAGGTGCGATCTCTCGACAGCAAACCAGACATTCAGCGACTTGAGGGCGCTCAAGTCAGAGGAGACATTCGCGCTTAACGGCGTGATGCTTCACGAGCTGTACTTTGAGAACCTCGGTGGAAGGGGAGGTGTTCCAACAGGCGAGCTTTCGAACCTCGTGGTAAGGGACTTCGGGTCCTTTGAAAAGTGGCAGGAGGAGTTCAAGGCCTGCGGCATGAGCGCGAGGGGATGGGTCTTACTGGGGTTCAACCCCATAGACGGAAGGCTCCATAACTTCTGCCTGGACACTCATAACTTCAATGTCCCCATGACAACAACCCCGATACTTGTAATGGACGTCTACGAGCATGCCTATGCAATGGATTACGGCGTCAAGAGACAGCCATACATAGAGGCGTTCATGAAGAACATCGAGTGGAGCATATGCGGTCAAAGGCTTGCCGATATACCACAGAGGCTCCTGCAGAGCGCGGCGGCCAGCTGAAGTAGCAACAAGGCGGGTGCCTGTCTGCATGAAGTCCATCACGGAGGCAGGCATCCCCTTGAGAGAGCTTATCAGGAGGTCGGCGGACCAATACCGAAGGCATGCTCCTCAAGCCGGTCAACATGCTCTGCTACGAGCTCTCTATGAAGAGGAGCCCAGGGTCTTCGAGGTATTCGATGACATTGTTCAGGAACGCGGCCGCTTGGGCGCCGTCAACCACCCGGTGGTCAAAGGTAAATGAAAGCGGAAGTATCTTGCGGACGGCTATCTCACCGTCCTTTATCCACGGCCTTTCCCTTACCCTTCCTGTGCCGAGGATGGCCACGTCCGGGTGGTTTATTATCGGGGTGGCATATGTGCCGCCGAAGGTGCCGAAGTTGCTTATGGTAAAGGTGCTGCCCTTGAGCTCATCGAGTGTTATCCTCCTCTCCCTGGCCTTCCTTCCCAGCTCCTGGACCTCCGCGGCGATATCCAGTATGCTCTTTCCGTCGACCCCCTTCACCACCGGCACCATGAGCCCGTCGGGCGTGTCTACGGCGACCCCTATGTTGTAGTACTTCTTGACTATTATCTCTCCGGTGTCTTCGTCGACGCTGGCGTTAAGAAAGGGATGCTCCCTCAAGGCGTGCTGGGCCGCCTTGATGAAGAACGGAAGCAGCGTCAGGCGTATCCCCCTCTTTCTTGCGGTCTCCTCTTCCCTCTTCTTTAGTTCCCACAGTTCCGTTATGTCCGCCTCGTCCATTCCGGTCACGGACGCCGCTGTACGCTGCGCGGCAAGGAGGTTTTTTGCGATACTCTTTCTCACACCCTTTATCTGAACCCTCTCGACCGGACCGTACCTGTCGGACGTCTCTTGGCGCCCCTCTCCGGCCGCAGCCCTCACATCTTCCTCTGTAACACGCCCGCCCGGACCTGTTGCCTTGACCTCCGCGAGGTTCACACCGAGCCTTTTGGCCAGGTTTCTCACCTTGGGAGTGGCCAACACCTCCTCAGCCTCCGGCAGCCTGCCCACGACGGACACGGACCCGGGCCTCTCTTCCTTTCCGGCCTCCTCACCGCCGACCTCCAGCGTAAGCAGCGAATCCCCCACGTCAACGATCTCACCCTCCGCCCTCTCGAGCCTGACTACCCGGCCCTTTTTTGGTGAAGGCACCTCTACTATCGCCTTGTCGGTCTCGATCTCCACCACGACTTGGTGTTCTTCGACCTCATCGCCCTCCTTCACGCGCCACTTGACTATCTCTCCCTCGGTTATCCCCTCGCCGAGATCCGGCAACCTGAACTCATAAACCATCGCTCACCCTCATGGTTTGCGTTTTGCACATCAGTACCTCATCACCTCTTCGTAGGCCTTGCGTATCCTCTTACTTGTGGGCATGTACAGGTCCTCGAGCATGGCCATGGGTACAACCCCGTCAGGGGCCGTAACTCTCAGTATCGGTCCGTTCAGGTGCATTATGGCCTCTTCCGCCAGAAAGGCCGCGATCTCGGCCCCGAGTCCACAGTACTTTGTGGCCTCATGCACTATGACCACCCTGCCCGTCTTCCTGACGGAGGCGAGGATGGTCTCCTCGTCGAACGGCTTCAATGTCATAAGATCGATCACCTCGGCATCGAAACCATCTGCCGCCTCCACGGCCGCATGGAGCATCGAGCCCCAGGCGATGACGGTCATGTCCTTTCCCTCCTGAAACACCTCCGCCCTGCCGAGATCGATCGAGTACTCATCCTCCGGCACCGCGGTCTTGATGGCCCTGTAAAGCCTTGCCGGCTCCATGAAAACGACCGGGTCGGGGTCCCTTATGGCTGATGCGAGGAGCCCCTTTGCATTGTAAGGGGTGGACGGCACAACGACCTTTATACCCGGCATGTGGCAGAAGATCGCCTCGGCCGAGTCCGAGTGTAGCTCCGGCCCCTTTATGCCGAGACCGTACGGAGTCCTTATCACAATGGGGCAGCCGAAGCGACCGCGTGAACGCGTGCGCATCCTCGTTGCGTGCGAATAGACCTGCTCGATCGCCTCGTATATAAAGGCCATGAACTGGATCTCGACCACAGGCCTGAGCCCGTATACGGCCATGCCAACCGCGCTGCCAACGATACCGAGCTCGGAGAGCGGGGTATCTATCACCCTGTCCGGCCCGAACTCCTCGATCAACCCGTCGGTGACCCTGAACACACCGCCGTCTCTTCCCACGTCCTCACCCAGCACGACCACGTCATCGTCACGCGCCATCTCCTGGCGAAGCGCCATGTTTATGGCCTGTACCATGTTCATCTTGTCCATCCCAGACGATCAAGCTCCTTCAACTGTCTCGGCGTGGGTTCCGCGTTGGTATACAGTATGATATCCCTCGGCTCCGGCGGAGGATACTCCTCCGCCTTGATTATGGCCTCGTCCACGAGCACCCTGGCCTTCTCTGTGACGTCGTCTTCGTAGCCCTGCGTCCACAGGCCTCTTTTCTCCATCAGGAGCCTGAGCCTTATGAGCGGCTCCTTCTTCTTCCACTCCTCCACCTCCTCGGCGCTCCTGTACCTCGATGCGTCGTCGGCCGTGGTATGGTCGTCGAGCCTGTAGGTGAAGCATTCGATGAGCGTAGGCCCCTCTCCCCTCCTGGCCTTTTCAAGTGCGTCCCTTGTGGCCTTGTATACCGCGAAGACATCGTTGCCGTCGACCTGTATGCCGTCGAAGCCGTAGGAGAAGGCCCTCTGCGAGATGGTCTCGGCCGCTGTCTGCCTCTTCCTCGGCACCGAGATGGCCCACTGGTTGTTCTGGCAGATGAAGACCGCGGGAAGCTTGAAGACCCCGGCCATGTTGAGGGCCTCGTGAAAGTCGCCCCTCGAAGAGCCGCCGTCGCCGAAGTAGCAGACAGCGGCGGTATTGTGTCCCTTGAGCTTCATCGCCCATGCCACGCCCGTTGCATGGGGTATCTGCGAGCCGACCGGCACGCACACCGGGAGTATGTTGAGCCCCTCGGGGACCTTCATACCCCTCTCGTCGCCGGCCCAGTACCGAAGGAGCAGCCAGATGGGATAGCCCAGGGTCAGGTATACCCCCATCTCCCTGAACGAAGGTACAACCCAGTCGTCCTTTTCGATCGCCAGCGCGCTCCCTATCTGGGATGCCTCCTGGCCGTAGAGAGAGGCGTAGGTGCCTATCCTTCCCTCGCGCTGGAGGTTGAGGGCGCGGCCGTTGAAGGTCCTTGCCATGACGATGGATTCGAACGCCTTTTTAATGAGGTCGTCTGAAATAGAGTGCATGAGCGATTCGTCGTCGGCATTGCCAGACTCATCGACTATCTGGAGGAACCTGGATTCAAAGGTATGAAGGACTCTCTCTGTCATACGGGCTAAGTGTAGCAGCCAGACATAAATGCGTCAAGCCGTGCCTCTCTTCTGCTGGCCAGGAAGGGGATCCTTCCGGATCAGCGCTTCGTCCTTGTACGGGATACCTACTTTTCGAAACACACATTGGTTGTGTGGGGGGTCGACATATCTAAGTGCTTAAAATTGATATAATTCGGGTTCGGAATGGTTTACGGATGGCTTACGGGGGCACTACGGTTTGATATTGACAAACAAGATTTTAGAAAAAGACGGCGAAAAATTTTTGCTAATAGCACCTATTTTATATCTATATCCTATCAGGTTCGTCGGTTAGCAGCTTATAATAGTCTGTTCCAGACATCGCACAACCGATAAGATCATTATACTCTTCCTCATCAAGTCTAAGCGAATGCGCCAAACGCTTGGCTTTTTGAGGTTTAAAGCTTTTATTATGCGTGTTAGGGATTTTAACCTTCAAGACAAACTGCCCGTCCAATTCGACCCACCTAATCCAATGATCACTTCTTTTTCTTCTACTGCCCGGGACTTTTTGGGGTTTGATTTTCCTAAGGATCTGTTTTCGCACTTCTTTCTCGGTGAAAACTCGATAAGACATTAAACCCTCTTTATCATCCGGTTGACTATCCTCTTCCAAACCCTCGGCAACTTGCCGAGTTTTTTTTCTGGAATGGCATTCAGATCCTCAAAAAGGGTTATAAGCTCATCCTTCAGGTCAACCAGGGCTTCGGAATCTGTGGCCCCTTCACCATAAAGTTCAAGCTCGGGTATGATGGCCAAAGTTTCATCCGTCAGATATTCCAAAATAACATCGATGGGTTCTATAAGCACATAATCACTGGAGGCAAGATCATAGATTTTTATGCGAAGATGTTGTCCATGAGATATCTCGGTATCGGTCGCCTCATAATGCACATTATACTTTCTATGTGCTTCGTCAACGACGGGCGAGTACTCAGGGGTAGTTGGTGTTGCTACGGAACGTTCGGTTGGTATCAGTGTATTACGATCTGTTGTATACATCTAACTCCTCTTTTTAGCAGGTTTATTTTGTGTTTGAAACTCTTTTATTCGTTTGTCCAGCCAATCTCTTAATGTTGTAGCGGTATTCATATTCATAATTATAGCAGCCTCAACCTCTCTTATTATACCATCTTTACCGGTTCGACTGATCTCACCCTCCAAACGACCTTCCGGTGACAGCTTGTACCGGACAGTCTGGGGTGTCGGGTATCTTTCAACAAACAGCTCCATATAAAGATCCCCGCTCGGAGTAAAACCTCCCAAGGCGCCATCTACGTGGTAGGACCTAAAAGAAGGTGTTTTCAGGTAATGAAAATCCAACAGCTTTTGTCCCTTACTTCCGTTTCCGCCTTTTTTAGAATTCATAGTTTGTTCTCCGATCATTGTTTATACCACATACAATCAATATCGGGTGTTATGGAGCAAAACTTTTGCATGGAGCTATTCTATAGGCTCATCCGGTGGAGGAGACCGTCTTTCAGTCCATTCTTTAATCCAGGTATCTTGCTTTCCGGCTAAATATGCCTCAAGACCACCCTGGATGGATTCAGCCACAACTTTACTACTCGGACAACAGCCGGCACCTACAAAATCAACCTGGGTGTCGCCGTTGTTTAAGCTTTCAAGGAAAACGCCCCACATAAATTGACTGTGTGCATCCCGGTGTCGGCCCAGGATACGATGGTTACGGGAGTCGAATTCTCCCATTGATCCGAGATAGCGGAGCTTATAGTTGTATCCAAATTTTATCCCTTCGAAGACCGTATCTATGTCAGCCTTATAGGTGACCCTGACCGCCTTATCGGTCCCTCGCATCGCCTCCAACTGCGGCAGGGTCGCGCATCCCGCCGCGGTCGCCAGCAGGATCAATACGATTATTTTAAGCCAGGCCTTAGCGAGCATCCCCTCACGCCTTTCATGTTCCCATCAGGAATATCAACACGGATGATCGTTTTCGAGGTGGAAGAGTTTTTCCTTACACTTGAAGCAGAAGACTAAGCCCTTTTTTTTGACCTACGGGGCTCTTCCTCTTCTTTGGAAGGGACCCGCAGGAATGTGTCGATGTTCTGGGTGATGGCGCTGATGGTGGCCTCGTCCTTCTGCCTGAAGATCGTGATGAGTTTATTGACGTATTCCTTCTCGCGGTCGGTGAGATCATATGAGCACGGAACGCCCTGTTTTAACGCCAACTCCCTGTAAGCCTCTTTATACCCCTTCAGCATCGAAAGGTCAATATCCAAATCGAGCTCCTTCGCCCTCGCGGCAAGCAGCGCCCAGCGGTCATCGTACATCTCACCCTTCCCCTCCAGCAGCCACTCCCTTCGAACACCGAAGACGTTGCAGATGGCAAGGAGGACCGTAGAGGAAGGCGAAACTTTTTCTTGTTCAATATTTAACACCGTGATTCTGTCGCAATGCAGCCTCTTTGCGAATTCAGCCTGGGTAAGCCCCTTCTCTTTACGTAACTGTCGGACTCTTTTACCGATTGTCATTTTTGTAGAATTTTTTACTTTTTCACTTGACAATGTAAAATCTTTTACATATCATTAGGAACACCATGTTGACCACAGCGGTAAAGATTAAGATCGAGCTCCTCAAGGCCGGCATCACCGGTGCGGCGATCGCGCGCAGGCTCGGCGTTGACCGCAGCGCCGTATCTCACACAATAGCCGGACGGAAGAGGTCCGCCAGGATCCGCCGCGCCATAGCCGAGGCCGTGGGGCAGCCGGTCTCCGAGCTCTGGCCGGAGGAGGACCACAGGGTCGCGTGATGGATATGATCGAGAAC
>WGEY01000046.1 GCA_015492495.1 Deltaproteobacteria bacterium
CCGGGCGATATCCAGCGTCGGGCGCCTTTCGGGCAGAGGTTTTCAGTCTGTGGCCTCACCAGCGCCGAAAAAAACGCCCCGAACCCCCTACAGCAAGGTGTCCCCAATTTCTATATCGGGATTTGGGAAACCTCCCTGCCTTGACATAGGATGCAGGGCCTGTTAAACTATTAACCTCTGATGCGGGGTGGAGCAGTCCGGTAGCTCGTCGGGCTCATAACCCGAAGGTCGCAGGTTCGAATCCTGCCCCCGCTACCAGGCGATACTACCCGGAACCGGCAGGTTCCGGGTTTTTTTGTTGCATCGAGGCGAGCGGTTTTGCAGGCGCAATATCGAGGCTGGCCGCAAGGTCCGGGGTTTGTTGGCATCAATATAACCATGGGGTACATCCGCGCAAGGGATCATATAGACAAAGAAGGCAAACGAGGTGCCAAGAGGCATGCATGACACCTCGGATACCGCTGCATCCATTGACAGGGACATTCGCGAAGGCTGACCTCATAAAACCGGACAAAAGCGTTGTCGATCAGCGATGACTCCGCAAACTGCCGCAGGATTTAGCAGTGAGTGGTTTTAAAGACCGCCCGTAACGGAACGGCCGCGAGGCAAGTGTTGTTCAAGAACTCCACCGCACAAATAAGTTGACAATGAAGATCCGGCCAGTATAATTATCTTCATTGCGGCTCGCAACGTCAAGGTTACAGCAACCGGCTCTATCGTAGCCTGGCTCAGCGAATGGCCTGCCGGCGGTACCGCGCCCATGGCTTTCGTGTAGCCACCTCACACAGAAGGTGTTTTCTCAAAAGGCCGTGGGTTTTGACACCCGCGGCCTTTTTTTTATGAGAGGTGTATTTTCGATGAAAAGACTGTCCGCATCTGGCTACTTCTTGGTCATCGCGGCGGCGTTCGGGTTTTCGTTCAAGTCCATACTGGCCAAGCTCGCCTATGGCTACGGCGTGGATGCCATGACACTCATGCTCATGAGGGTTTTCATAGCGCTGCCTTTTATCCTCGCAACCCTCTTCTTTGTCGAAGGCAGGGATGGCCTGCGCGCGACCCTCGGCGAGTTCGTTCTATTCGCGTTCATGGGCATCGTCGGGATAGGATGCGCCATGCTCTTCTCACTCTACTCGATCGAGATGATAGACGCTTCTCTCTCGACCCTGGTCGTCTTCACCTATCCGGCCATGACAGTGGTCATACTCACGATCTTTCTCGGCGAGAGGGAGGCGCTGTCGAGGCTCCTGCCCTTTGGCGCCACCTTCGCCGGGCTCGCCCTGGTAGTGAGGGCGGACAGGATGGACTTTCTTGCACTCAACGCCAGGGGGATCGCGTTCGCACTGGCGGCGGCCCTGTGCTTCGCCGTCTACAATGCCCTGAGCGAGAAGGTGTTGAAGGAGGTGTCGCCCATACGACTGACCTTTTACTCCACGGCCTTTCTGGCGGTGTTCTTCGGGGTGTTTTTCGGCGGCGGGCCTTACCCAGGAGCCCTCGAGGCGTGGGCCATAGCGGCACTGCTCGCGATATTCTCCGGATTTCTGCCCTTTCTATTCTTCCTTTATGGAATGAAGAGGATAGGCGCGGCAAAAACCGTTATCATAGGCTCCATCGGGCCGGTCTTTACCGTCGTATGGGCCTATCTACTGCTTGGTGAGCGCCTTGATACGATCCAGATGACCGGCATGGTCATGGTCGTTGCCGGTGTGGCGACCCTGAGGCTCACGGGCCGTTCGAGAGAGGCCTCGACAACCGGACGCGGCGCGGCCGGGGTCCCCGAGGTTACGGACGGGATACGCATCCGCGATACGAATTAGATGGGCCTTCGCGGCTCGGAGGGGCCTTCTACCGCCGCCCGGGCGGGAAGGGGTCGCAAAGGGGGTCCCCGACGGTCAACAGGAAAAGCAAGAGGGGTGACGGTTCCTTCCACCGCGCCTTGTCGCATATCCGGAATATTGACATGTGCTGTTTTTGTTGTAGGCTTTCTATGTGTCGGGGTTCGTAACTAAGTCGCAATGATCGGCTCCATACGGCCAGCACACCGAGACAACCTGGAACGGAGGGGATGACGGATATGAACAAGGTGCTGCTTCTCATAGAGAACGGCTTCGAGGATACCGAGGCGATGTATCCTTACTACAGGATGCAGGAGGCAGGCCTGGAGGTGCACGTCGTCGGTCCGTCCAAGGGCACGTTTCACGGCAAGTACGGCTACCCGCTACGGGCCGACATGACCCCCGCCGACTGTGACCTCGAAGAGGTCGCGGCGGTGATAATACCGGGCGGCCATGCGCCGGACAGGATGCGCACCAGGCCCGACATGGTCCGATTGGTAAGAGAGGCTGTAGAAAGGGGTATAGTGGTCGGGGCCATATGCCACGGACCGCTGTTGCTCATCGAGGCCGGCGTGCTTCGCGGAAGGTGTGCCACCTGCTACAGCGGGATCAGGTCCGACCTGGCCGATGCCGGCGCCTTGTATGAAGACTCGAAGGTCGTCGTCGACCGTAACATTGTGACCTCACGCATTCCCTCGGACCTGCCGGCCTTCGCCGGGACGCTGGTCGCCATGGTCCAAAAGAAGACGACTCAACCCGAGAAGGTCGGCGGGTAGCACCCCGCCGGACGGCCTCAGCCGCCGTCCCCGATCCTGAAGACCCCGAACCCCTCTCTCTTCCACCTGAAGTAGTCCTTGAGAATGTCCGCGTGATCGAAGGCCATACGCCCGGGCAGGTTATCCTCGGTGAAGACGCCTATCGCCTTGGCATCGTCCCTCGCCGCCGGGGTGCCGTCCGCCTCGGCTACAAAGACCACGGTGACGGTGTGAAACCTGGGATCCCTTTCAGGGTCCGAGTAGGCATGAAGCTGGCAGACCAGGCGCACATCGAGGCTCGTCTCCTCCCGGGCCTCCCTTCGCGCAGCATCCTCCAGGCTCTCCCCCCAGTCGACGAACCCGCCGGGAAGGGCCCACCCGTAAGGAGGGTTCCTGCGCTCGATGAGAACTATCCCTCCGCCTTTCAATTCTATTATTATGTCGACCGTTGGAAGCGGGTTCTTCCTGGATTCCATCTTGCTGGATTCGTGGCTTCGACAAGAAAGGTGTCTTTATATATCTATCCGCTCTATTTAAGGTGCGCACAGAGCTGCAGGGAACTGCTTCTTCAGCCGTGCATCCTCAGTCTATCGGCGTAGACCTCAGAAACTCGGCGCTCTCCTCGGGCAGGCTCGTGTTTATGTACATTCCGCTCCCCATCTCGAAGCCGGCCGTGCGGGTAAGCCTCGGTATTATGGACAGGTACCAGTGGCAGTAGTCGTTGCCCGCGTCCTTCGGCCTGCTCGAGCGCAGGACGAAGTTGTAGTCCGGGTCATTGAGCCCGCGGTGGAGCTTTGCGAGCACACCCTGCAGGTGCAGGCTCAGGTCCTTTATCTCTGGCTCCGTTATAGTGGAAAAGGTCGCGCTGTGCCGCTTCGGGAATATCCAGGTGTGGAACGGACTGAGCGCCGCGAACGGTATGAAGGTAAGGAAGTGTTCCGAGTCGAATATGACACGCGAGCCGTCCTCGAGTTCGCTCTTAAGTACGTCGCACACCATGCACTCGCCGGTATCGTCGAAGTAATGCATGGCGGCCATAACCCTGTCCCTGAACTGGACGGGCACCACAGGTGTTGCGATGAGCTGGGAGTGCGGGTGTTCCAGCGACGTGCCGGCGCGCTCCCCGTGGTTTCTGAATATGATCACGTGCTCCACCCTGGGATCGAGGTATGCATCGAGGAAACGGTTCTTGTATATGTGGATCAGCTCCTCCACATGGCTCGGCTCCATCAGCGCTGGGTTCAGGTTGTGCAAGGGGGTCTCTATTATCACCTCGTGCCTGCCGACCCCGGCCACCATGTTCTTTACGCCTACCCTGGTGCGTTTCACCTCACCGGTGTCCGAGAGCGCGGCGAACTTGTTCGGCACCACGCGCACCCTCCAGCGGCCTTCGGCGTCACCGACACAGAAGACCTCCGGCGGTGTCTTGTCCTCGTTTCCCGGACAGAAGGGGCACGCCTTCAGGTAATCGGCCTGGGGTCTCCTGAGGGGTATGCCCTTGAAGTCCTCGGGCCTCCTCGCCCGCTCCTTGGCGATTATAACCCATTCCCTTGTAATAAGATTAAGTCTCAGTTCCGGCATCACCAAGTAAGAGTGTCAGGGCCGTTTGCGCGGAGAACCGTCCACGACGCTTCTCCACCCTGGGTTACGGTACAGGGTTGAAGCCCGCCGCGCATCCTCAAAAAGTTCTGGACAAGCGCAGGTATGTGCTGTTAATACTTATGGAAGCCCTGAGAGGCCTCAAGGGTCGTAATTGCGTGCCGGCCCTGAACCGGCTGGCGTAGAACTTGCCGTGAGGAGGCCGCGCAACGACCCTTTGTCTGTTGTGAAGCTCCCTGCAGCGGCTCTGGCGATCTTGTCGCGTGTAAGAAATCACCCGATTGTGTTTAGCCCCTAACCTCGAAGCCCGCTGCGGGGAATGTGTGCCTGTACGTCCCGATGTAGACAGGCGCTCGCGATGCATGTTCAGACGGTATCACAATAAGCCTAATCGATTTCCAACGGTGTGTCAACAAGGGACGGCAGGTTTCCGGTCTGCATCCACCCCTTGTCAAAGGTGATTGCCCATGAAGTCCTTTTTGTTCTTTCTCATTGCGCTTGTAATCTCCCTGGCCCTGTTCCTGCTCGTTGACGCGGCGCTCCTGGGCCTGCAGGGCCTCTCGCTGGTTTACAAGGGGTAGCAGGGGGCATGCCGGCTTATCTTCAGACGCGATGACCACACCGATTCCACATACGGGCCGGCGAACGACCGGAGGGCTATTCCTGCCTTTTCTCTTGACGGCCGCCTTCCTGGCCTTAGCCTGCCTCGGCCCGGATCCAGCCCATGCAGCGGATCCCGCGGGTCCGGCCGGCGCATACCAGGCCGCTTCTCCGCATCTTTACAGGCACATCAAGGGCGTGAACCCGAGGGTCGCCGTCTGGCTCGTGGCACAGCTTCACCTGTGGTTCGCCGCCTTCGTCCTGGCCGTGCCGGCCTTCGTCCTCGTGATGGAGGCCGCGGGGGTACTGAGGAAGGACGAACGCTACGACCGGCTGGCCTTTGAGTTCATAAGGCTGAGTACGACCGCATACACGCTTACGGCCGCGTTCGGGGCGGTCCTTGCCGCCGTCCTGTTCGCATTCTACCCGGGCCTCATTAAGTACATGTCGAGGATATTCAGCCCGACCTTCGCGCCCTACCTTCTGCTCTTCGTCGTGGAGAACGCCTGTCTCTACGCCTACCGGTTCGGATGGAAGACGATGAGGCAGGGCAGGGCGAAGCTCGTCCACATGGGCATAGGGGGCCTTCTGAACCTGACCGGTATCGCGATCATGGTGATCGCGAACGCCTGGACGACCTTCATGATGAGCCCCGGCGGGGTCTACCAATCCGGGCTCTTCAGCGGCAGGCTGTGGGAGGCAATAAACAACCCGCTGTGGAACCCGCTCAACCTCCACAGGTTCATGGCCAACATAGCCTTCGGGGGCTCGATAGTCGCCGCGTACGCGGCCTACAGGTTCCTGGGCGCAGGCTCCGACGGCGAGAGGGCGCATTACGACTGGATGGGCTACACCGCAAACTTCATCGCCGTCGCAGCCCTACTGCCGCTGCCGTTTGCAGGCTACTGGCTTACCGCCGAGATATACGCCTACAGCCAGCAGATGGGCATCACCCTCATGGGAGGCATCTTCGGATGGCTCTTCATCATCCAGGCCGTTCTGATAGGCGCGCTCTTCCTCTCGGCGAACTACTACCTGTGGTGCGGCATGGAGCGCTCGGACGGCGGGAAGCGTTACACCCCGTACATAAAGTACATAGCCTTTGTCATAGCCCTGTGTTTCCTCGTATGGTTCACGCCCCATACCCCGCAGATGAGGCCGTCCGAGGTCAGGGCGATCGGCGGTCAGTACCACCCCGTGCTCGGCCCGCTCGGGCTCATGCCCGCAAAGAACATCGCCGTCAACATCATGATACTCTTCACCTTCCTGAGCTTCCTCCTCCACCGGCGCTCGAACCTGGAGGCCACCGTGAGGTGGGCCGCCTTCGGCAAGGCCGCGCAGGCTGCGATATTCTCGGCGGCGGTCCTGAACATAACATTCCTCGGCGTCTATTACGGCTACTTTACTAACACGGTCTACAAGGTGGCCTCGAGCGTGCCCCAGGTCGTAACGACCATCCTGGCCATAGCCGCGTGTACGGCCATAGACGCAGTACTCTTCAGGGGCGCAAAGAGGACCGGGCCGGTACGCTGGGGCAAGATGCCCGCAAGGAGCCAGTACGCCCTGGTCCTCCTGGCCGTCTCGTTCACGTGGCTCATGGGGCTCATGGGCTTTGTGAGGTCCGCGATACGCCAGCACTGGCACGTATACGGGGTGGTGCGCGACACCTCCGCCCATGCATTCACCCCGTCCATCACCTACGCAACGAGGGTCGTATCCATAGGCACGGTGGTCTTCATGGCCCTCATGGTATTCATCTTCTACCTTAACGGCAGGAAGAGGGATGAAGGTCTTCTATAGATACGCGGCCTTCGCCGTAATGGCCGTGGTGTTCTACACCGCATTCGTGGAGCTAGTCGCCCCGGACGTAACCCCTTCCCCTCCGCCCCCTGAAGAGGAGTTTGTCGATATCGGGAAGATGACCGTGGAAGAGTTCATCATCATAGGCGAGAGGGTATTCAAGGGAAAAGGTTCATGCGCGCTCTGCCACAAGAGGGTCAGGGGCAGGGCGCCCTGGCTCGGGGAGATAGCCGTAACCGCGGCAAAGAGGATGGAGGATCCACGCTACCGCGGCAAGGCGACAAACCCGCACGAGTACATACTGGAGTCAATGCTGGACCCGTCGGCCTATGTCGTGCCGGGCTACGGCAAGAAGGGCACGGCCGACACCGTAAGCCCGATGCCCGATGCCTCGAAGCCGCCCGTGGGGCTGAGCCGCTTCGAGATGGAGGCGGTCGCCGCATACCTCGAGACGATCTCGGGCAGAGGTGCGACGGTGGACCTCGAACGGATAAAGAAGGAGTTTCTGTCAAACGGACGTTAGGATGAGGATACCAGGCCCTTTACAGTTCGCCTTATTGACCATAGCCGCCTACCTCGTATTAAAGGCGCCGGGCCTTGTTGTCCAGGCTCCGGTGCCTTCGAGCCTCGTCACACTCTACATGTTCTTCGCCGTCGTGGTCATCCTCCTTGCGATGACGGCGACCGAGGCCGGAACGGAGCGGCTCTTCGGGCCTGTAAGAAGGCTCTTCGCCGAACCCGGGAGGGAGAGGACGAGGTATACCGTGGTCTTCGCGGTTGCGGCCGCGGCCGCGCTCATAACATACGCGAACCTCAGGCCCTCTTACGAGGCACCGGTCCTTGCGAGGACCGTCCATCCGGCACCTCCCCGCACCATGGATGCGTACGGGAGGACGTTCGACCTTTCGACCCTTGAAAACCCCCTGAGGAGGCTCGAGAAGGACGACCCGCAGAGGTTCGAAGAGTATGTAAGGCAGGGCGGGACTATCTACTTCAGGAACTGCTTTTTCTGCCACGGACCGAAGCTCGACGGCAGGGGACATCTTGCAAAGGGGCTCGATCCGGCGCCGCTTCCGTTTGCTGGTACGGACACCATAGCGCAACTCAGCGAATCGTACCTCTTCTGGAGGATCGTGAAGGGAGGCAGGGGACTTCCGGAGGAGTCCAGGCCGGCCCTCTCCTCGATGCCCGCATGGGAGGGGTATCTCAAGGAGGACGAGGTGTGGAAGGTGATACTCTTCCTCTACGAGTATACCGGCAACACCCCGAGAAGGTGGAAGGAGGAGAAGGGATGAAAAGAGGCGCTGCGTTCCTGATGGTCCTTGTCCTGCTCCTCCTGCCCGGCATGCCCAGGGCCGAGGCCGGCGATCCGGCAAGGGGACGGCGGATCTACGAGAGGCTCTGCTGGTGGTGTCACGGCGAGGATGGTTTCGGTGACGGGCCGGCATCGGAATACCTCTCGCCCCCTCCCAGGGACCTCACCGACGGCACGTACAAGTTCAGGTCCACGCCGTTCGACGAGTTCTTTCCCGGCGATGACGACATCTTCAGGGTGATAAAGCACGGGCTTGCGGGAACGGCCATGCCGGGCTGGGGTGATGTGCTCGACGACGACGGGATATGGGACCTCGTGGCCTTTCTCAAGGAGCTCGCGGCCATGGAGCCGGTCGGGAAGGCGTCCGTGGAGTATGGGGCGCAGCCAAGGCCGGGCAGGGAGAGTATCGAAAGGGGAAGGGAGCTTTTCGAGGACAGGTGCAGCGAGTGCCACGGCATGAGGGGCAGGGGGGACACATCAAAGCGGCTCAGGGACGACTGGGGCTTTACGACCTGGCCGCGGAACCTTACCAAGGGCTGGACCTTCAGGGCGGGCAGCACCCCGAGGGACATATTCAGGAGGATAACCACGGGTATCCCCGGAACCCAGATGCCGTCGTTCGACGACCCCACGAGCCGCAAGAGGCTCGATATCGGAGAGAGGTGGGATGTGGCCAACTACGTGGCCTCGCTCAACGCACCGTACAAGGAGCCCAAGGGGGAGAGGCTCATAAGGGCCGTGAGGGTCGATACGGACCTTCCCGAGACCGTGGACGATGTCCTGTGGGAGAAGGCGCCCTATACGAGCCTCTACACCACGGCGCAGCTCGTCGAGGACGAGAGGCTCTACATGCCCACGATAGATTCCCTGTCGGTGAAGGCACTCTACAACCAGAGGGAGCTTGCGCTCCTCGTGGAGTGGGACGACCCTACAAAGAGTGTCCCGGGAGACCGCAAGGCGCGAAGAATCGCCGGCGGCGAGCCCTTCAGGGACGCCATGGCCGTGGAGTTCCCGGTTGGAACCGATCCGGAGGAAGGGCTGCCGTACTTCGGAATGGGCGAAAGCAACGCCCCGGTCAGCATCTGGCACTGGCGGGGCGAGTCCGCAACAGGCCCCCAGGAGATAAGCCTCCTCTACGCAAGGGGCCCGGGGGACACCGTGGAGAGGAGCGCGGAGGATTCGGGGCTCTTCGCAAGGGGCGAGTACAGGGACGGCACGTGGAGGGTAGTCGTTAAAAGGCCGCTTGCAACCGCAGACCCGTCGAGAGATGTCCAGTTCAAGGCGGGCGGAACAGTGCCCGTTGCGTTCGCACTGTGGGACGGATCGAACTTCGATCGCGGCTCGAAACACGTCATGACCGGATGGAGCTGGCTCCGGCTCGAGCCGGAGGCCGGCCGGGGTGTCTTCGTGTGGTCCGCAGCGGTCTTCGTGGCGGTGCTCGTCATGGAGATCATATGGATGAGGAGCATGAAGAGGGGATGAGGGCTCAGCGGTCCCGCCGCCACACCCCTGAGGCGAAGAGTGCGCCTCCTGCGAGTATCAGCATGTAATTGAAGCGGTCCGGCACAAGCCCTCCCTTGAGCGCGAGCATGGCATTGAGGAGCCCGGTGAAGACAAGGACCGAACCGAGAAACCTCCTCTTAACGCCCCTCTTCGGCCTACCCGCTGTCTTCATCTCACCCTCCTCTGCCTGAGCTGCAGGAGGAGCTCCGGTGTTATCTCGCGGATACCTTTTGAAGCCGCGTAGTGTTCCACACCCCTTCTCACCATCTCCCTTACGAAGACCGGCACCCTTTTAAGCCGCTCTTCGGCCTCGGCCGTCCAGACCGGCCTCGCCGAAACGGAAGGCCCCTTCTGCCCGCCCCGGGGTTCATACGTGCACCACGGGTCTTCGGCCATGATGTCGCCCTTTTCAGCAAGCGCCCTTGCCCTGCAGCCGCCGCAGAGCGCATCGTATTCGCACTCGCCGCATCTTCCCTTGTACGAAGGGTCCCGCATGGCCCTGAAAACCGGGTCGTTGCGCCATATGTCCCCCAGGTCCTTCTCTCCCAGGCTCGACGCCCCTACGGCCCCGGGCGGTATGTATGGACACGGGGTTACAAGGCCCTGCGGATCGATCCGGAGGTAGCCCCTTGCGGCGATGCAGCCGCTCGTTGCGCCGCGCAGGAGCACACTCTCCGGAGAGCGTTCCTTTGCGACCCTCAGGATGTGCGGCGCGCACCTGGCCCTGACCATGAGCCTCGTCCCGTACACATCGGCAAGCGCGACTATCCTTTGAAGGACACCCTCGTACTCCTTCGCATCGAGGTCCGTCACATCCTGCCCCCTGCCCGTGCAGACGAGGAAGAAGAAGTTCACCCCGCTCGCGCCGATCCCCTCTGAGAAGACCGCGACATCCTCTACCTCGTCCTTGTTCTCCCTCGTCACTGTGAACTGTATCTGGAATGCGACCCCCGCCCTGCGGAGCCTTTCCATCCCCTCGACCGTGGCCTGCCAGGCCCCCTTGACGCCGCGCAGCGAGTCATGGACGGCAGGGCGGGTCGAATCGAGGCTTACGCCCACCCCCTTTATCCCGCTCTCCCTTATGGCGGCTGCGATCGCGTCGTCAAGGAGCGTGCCGTTGGTGCCAAGGACCACGGCGAGCCCGTTCTTCGAGGCGTAGGCCGCAAGCTCGAAGATGTCGTCCCTCAGAAGCGGCTCGCCGCCGGTAAGGACGACCATCGCCCCGCTCGCCAGGGATGCTATCTGGTCCATGATCCCCTTGGCCCCGGCGGTCGATATGTCGTCACTCCCCCTGAGTTCGTCCGAGTCCAGGTAGCAGTGTGCGCACCTGAGGTTGCACCTCTTTGTTATATTCCACGAGACGAGGTACGGGGTGGTGGTCACAATCCCATCCTTTTGCGTATCTTCCACATGAACTCGCCGCTCACGACCTTGAGGCCCTCGGCCGACGCCGCCTCCTCGACCATCCTCTTCACGATCCCCCTTGCGTGGGAGGGTATGCGGCCGAGAAGCTCCAGGGCCTCCTCCCTCCACAACGGCCCCTTGTCCTCTTCAACGTACTCCGGCATGAAGGCGTGGCATGATATGTAGACATTGCAGCCGACCTCTCTCAGGCAGTTCTCGGTGGTGCTTCCGATCTCCGGGTCGCCGCCCGTGGATGCGTGAACGCCCGAGCGTCCCACAACGAGGATGAAGGGCCGGGTCTCTTCGGCGTACCTTATGATCCGGTCGAAGGGCTTGCCCGAAAGGAGCGTGTGCCTTATACCGAAGCCGTGTTCTTCGGCCAGTCGCACGGCCTTCCTCAGGTGATCCCTGTAGAGGGCGGCGAGGTTCTTGTCTATGATCTCGGTATGTAGCCTCTCCTGCTCCTTGAACCTGAAGATCTCACCGTCCTCCTCACGGAGCACCCCGGCTATGCTCCTGAAGGCCGTCTGGTGGTAGTCCGGGTCAAAGGCGCTCACGGCCTCCACCTCCATGCCGAAGGCCCTTGACAGTACCAGCGCCCTCTTGAGCCCGCCGAAGGAGAGCGGGCTTCCGTCTATGGCCACGAGGATCCTCCCCTCCGCCGGCAGCCCCCTTCTTGCGACGAGCACATCGGTCCGCGCACCCCTTGCAACCCGTTCGGCCACACTCCCGATCCTGCTCGTTTCAACACGTCCGAGCCCCAGGGCGCCGAGTACGACGAGATCGTAGCCGCCCTCCACCGACTCGGCCAGTATCTCGCGGTAGTTCTTGCCCTCCCTCTTCTTTGCCGAGGCCGCAAGCCCTGCACAGGCGGCCTTGTCCTTGAGGAGCCCCATGTAGGAGTCCGAGATTATCTCGAGCCCCCTTGTTATGAGGGTCGAGTGCACGGCCCGCTGCTCCCTGAGGACCTCTTCGGCCCGGTACTGCGGCGGGAGAAAGGCCTCCAGCTGGCGGAACCTGTCGTTGTGGAGCCTTGCGGCGTAGACGTGAAGCCCGGTGAGGCGCGCACCGGTACAGCGCGCCACCTCGACCGCGAGCTCCGCCCCCAGCGCGGAGTGCTCGGAGTTGTCCAGGCAGACAAGGATATTTTCATACATGTGTGGCATCTCCTGGTCGGGTTCGGGGTATTTTAACGTATTCCGCTCCGGGGTGAAAAGGTTTTTCCAAACCGCTTGACAGTTTTTACGGCTGGGGATATGATCTTCAGTGCCGGGATGGTGACGATGGACCGTAAAAGGAGGAGGCTCTACGTCCGCCGCTTCGATTCGGACTGGAAGGGCTCGGTCGCCGCACTGCTTGACGCGGCGGAACTCGACCCGGGCGGCAGGAGGGTCGTTGTGAAGCCCAACCTCGTTGTGGCCCGAAGACCCCCCGTGACCACCCCGGTCGAGCTCGTGGCCGCGATAGTGGACTGGCTCGCAGTCAGGAACCCGGGCGGAGAGATCGTCGTTGCCGACGGCACCGGGGCTGCGGCCTATGATACGTGGCACGTCTTCAGGGAACTCGGCTACACGGAGATGGCCGACCGCAAGGGCGTAAGGCTTGTGGACCTCAACACAGAGCCCCTCGAAAGGCTCGAGAACCCGACACTCCGGACGTGGCCGGAGTTCTACCTCCCGCGCATCGTACTCGAAAGCTTCCTAATATCCGTACCGGTCCTCAAGGCACACACCCTCGCGGATGTAACGCTCACCATGAAGAACATGATGGGCGCCGTACCGCCGCTCCATTACCAGGCCGACGGGCACTGGAAGAAGTCGGCGCTCCATGCCACGATGCACGAGTCCACGCTGGAGCTTAACCGCTACAGGACCCCCGACTTTACGATCCTCGACGCCACGCAGGGAATGAGGGAGGCCCACCTGTGGGGCGCCCTGTGCGACCCGCCTCCCGGTCTCCTGGTAGCCGGGTACGACCCGGTGGCAACGGACGCGTACGGGGCCGGGCTCCTCGGCAGGGACTGGCGGGAGATAGGGTACATAAGGGATGCCGACGGAGAGCTCGGGCGGGCAGAACCCTTGGAGATCATCGAGCTGTAGGACCGCTCCGGCTCATTCGGTGAACCCCACGCGCACCTCCACCGGCCCATCGGGGCTGAGCCCCTTGTACACGGCCCGCAGCACCATGCCCTCCCTTATTGGTATCAATCCCGTAATGCTTCCGAGGGAAAGCAGGTCGCCACTGCGGAGTGACTTTCCTTCGGCCCTGAGCGAGTCCCTTATCCACAGGACGACCTTCAGCGGGTCGCCCATGAGGTCTGAGCCCCTGCCTTCGGTGAGCTTCCTGCCGTCCGGGTCAAGGAGCTCGACCGTGAAATCCCTGAGCCGCCTGCGCCAGTCCTCGCCCGGCACAAGCGGTACGGGCTCGCCGAGCACCCCGTACCTTGCGCCTACGTTCACCGCGACGATCATGGGTGCGGTGAGCTTAACACCCCTTGAAAAAACGAGGTCAGGAAGCTCGATGAACGGTATGACCGCATCGATGCAGGCAAGCGCCTCGTCCGCGGTTGAGGCGTCGTTTATCCCGTCACATCCCACGCGCACCACGAGGTCGCCTTCGGCCATGGGCCTTGCGCCGAACCGTGCCGAAAGGACCGCCCCGCTCTCAAGGAGCATGCCTTCGAGCAGGACCCCGCGCACCGGCTGGTCCACGCCGAAACGCCTCTGCGCCGAGGGGTTTGTGAGACCCGCCTTGTAGCCCACGGTCCTTCCGAACTCCCTTGCGATCTCCCGGACGAACCTCTCCTGCACAAGCGCGGCCTCTTCGCCCGAAATCCGCAGGCCCGCGGGGGCCTGCGGGACCCTTTCGAGGTAGCCTGCGGAGAGTGTCCGCGCAACAGCGGACGGGTCACCGCCGGAGGCGTTGCCGCAGATGAGGAGCAGAAGGGCGGTGAGTGCAAGCCTTGTAAGCGCTCTCATCTCCCTGCCTCCCCCTTTCATCGTCCGCTGCCCGCCTGCTTCATGCGTGTCAACCTGTACGAGATAAGGCCGAGGTACTTGTTTATGGGGTTTCCTCTCGGAAGGAACGGCAGTGGGGGCCTCCGCCTCACACCGAGCATCCTTACCTCTCTCAGGATGGCCGGGTGTTTCCTGTCGATCCTGAGGCCCTTTGTGAAAGCCTTTACCGCAAGGTCCTTTCTGCCCTTCGCAAGGAATATTCTGCCGGCGTTCAGGTATATCACGGGGTTGTACAGCTCCCTCTTCGCGGCGTGCGCACAGAGCTCGAGGGCCTCGTCGTAGTCCTCTCTTACCGCCGCCACGCACAGCGCGTAATAGGAGGTCGCCACAGGTTCTTCCCTGTAGGAGTCCCCTACCTCAAAGAGCTCGATGGCCTCGGCGTAACGGCACTTCTCCGCAAGGTCTATGGCCTTTTCCATAACGGCGTCTTTTATCATGCAGACCTCCTTTAAGGATGTTTTCCCCGGGATCAAAAAGGCCGCCAAAGGATGATCCCTTTGGCGGCCCGACCGGCGTAGCCTTGTACGGCCTTAGCCTCGTGACTCTGCGCCCCGCGGTTTCCCGCGGTTTGCTCTGAGACAAAGGAGCTGTATATATTTTTGAAGCCCCCGCGCCATGGCGCGGGGGGATGCCTGCGCAGACATAACGGCATACAAGGCATCCCTTGTGCCTTTTTAAGATGATTATATGTGATTTCACACGATATGTCAATCCGGCGGCCCCGGGATACCCAAATCCCGATATAGAAATTGGGGACACCTTGCTGTAGGGGGTTCGGGGCGTTTTTTTCGGCGCTGGTGAGGCCCCTGACTGAAAACCTCTGCCCGAAAGGCGCCCGACGCTGGATATCACCCGGTCTCGCCCCACTTCGGGCGCACCAACCCCCTCTTATTGCCGTCCGGCCAGCGGGTTACCCCTATCACACAACGGCAGACAAACTCAGCTCGTATACCCTTCGTCGGATGCCTCGAAACAACTCAAGCTTCTCAATATCCACCGCAAGCTTCAACACAACCATGCCCGCATGTCTCA
>WGEY01000047.1 GCA_015492495.1 Deltaproteobacteria bacterium
CTAACTCCTTGACTATCTGTGCAGCTTGTGAGAAGTTCTCTATCGTGGCTCTCTGGGCCATAGGGGTACCTCCTTATAGTTGGTATAGTTGGACCGCTATAAATGGTACCCCTTCCTCTTTACTGACACAAGATAAGATACATTACCCAACGTCCCTTTTGGTTGACTCCCTCCCTGCCCTGTGATAATCTATGTATCTTATGGAAACCTCTAAGTATTTTCCATCCCTGGAAGACTTCAAGGAGAAGGTCAAGTCCTGCAATATCGTACCAGTCTCAAGGGACATCCTCGCCGACACCGAGACCCCGGTGTCGGCCTTCATGAAGATAGACCGTGGCGAGGAGGCCTTTCTGCTCGAAAGCGTCGAGGGTGGCGAGAAGTGGGGTCGTTACAGCTTTCTCGGCACGCAACCCAGAGCTGTCATAAGGAGCAGAAACAGGACCGTCGAGATCATCGAGGACGGCAAGGAGACGATCCTGGAGGGGGAGCCGCTGGACATATTGCGCGGATACATGTCACGCTTCGAGGCGGCTCCGCTCGAGGGCGTTGACAGGTTCTCCGGCGGCGCCATAGGTTATATGGCCTATGACATCGTAAAGCACTTTGAAAAACTGCCCGATATCTCCAAGGGGGATCTCGACCTGTACGAGCTCTGCTTCATACTGACAGACACCTTCCTCGTGTTCGACAATATGGAACACAGGATAAAGGTTGTGTGTAACGCCTTCGTGGACGAAGCGGCCGACGGTGAACGGATCTACAGCGAGGCCGTCTCTAAGATAGATTCGCTTGTCCGCACCCTCAAGGAGGGGCGGTTGCCCACGGATTCCGAGGCCCCTGCGGAACAACGGCCCGTTACCTCGAACTTTCCGAGGAAGGACTTCCTATCGGCAGTAAGGCGGGTCAAGGAGTACATCGGGGACGGCGACATCATACAGGCGGTCATATCCCAGAGGTTCGAGACGGAGTTGAACGTGAAACCCTTTGACGTCTACAGGGCGCTGCGTGTCACCAACCCTTCACCTTACATGTTCTTTCTGCGGCTGGGTGGTGTGGAGCTTGCGGGCTCCTCTCCCGAGATACTGGTGAGGGTGGAGGGGGACGAGATAAACGTTAGGCCCATTGCCGGCACAAGGCCGAGGGGGGCGGACGAGAGCAGGGACAGGGCCCTTGAAGAGGAGCTTCTGGCCGATCCAAAGGAGCGGGCCGAGCACCTCATGCTCGTGGACCTAGGACGTAACGACGTGGGGAGGGTGGCAAGGACCGGTACGGTCGAGGTCGACGAATTCATGGTCATTGAGAGGTACTCCCATGTGATGCACATCGTATCGAATGTCCGCGGTATCATGAGGGAAGACGTGGACAGCTTCGATGTGCTGAGTGCGTGTTTTCCGGCCGGTACGCTCACCGGTGCGCCCAAGATAAGGGCCATGGAGATAATCGAGGAGATAGAGCCGTGTAAACGAGGTGTATACGGCGGAAGCATCGGCTACTTTGACTACTCCGGCAACATGGACACGTGCATCACGATAAGGACGGTGCTCATGAAGGACGGCCGTGCATATGTGCAGGCCGGAGCGGGGATAGTCGCTGATTCTGATCCCGAAAGGGAGTACGAGGAGACGGTCAACAAGGCCAGGGGCGTGCTCAAGGCGGTTGACATGGCCAGAGAGGGGCTGGGTTGAGGATACAGGCGTCATGCTTTTGATGATAGACAATTACGATTCCTTCACGTACAATCTCGTACAGTACCTACTGGAGATGGGCGAGGATGTGCGCGTGTTCAGGAACAACGCAATAACGGTGGAGGATATCGAGCGGCTCAAGCCGGCGAGGATCGTAATCTCTCCCGGGCCCTGCGACCCGAGCCGGGCCGGGGTCTCGGTGGATGTGGTAAGGAGGTTCGCAGGCAAGGTTCCGATACTCGGTGTGTGCCTGGGGCACCAGTCGATTGCATACGCCTACGGCGCCGAGATAGTTAGGGCCGAACGTCTGATGCACGGAAAGACATCCATGATATTCCATGACGGAAAGACCATATTCAAGGGGATCGAAAACCCCTTCGAGGCCACGCGTTACCACTCCCTTGTCGTTAAAAAGGACACGCTTCCAGAGGTCTTCGAGATAAGCGCGTGGACGGACGACGGGATAAAGGAGATAATGGGCATAAGGCACAAGGAACTTCCGCTCGAAGGGGTGCAGTTTCACCCGGAGAGCATACTTACAAGGGCCGGAAAGGACTTGCTCAGGAACTTTATCGAGTTGAAGGTTTGAAGAATGATTAAAGATGCCATATCGAAGGTGGTAAAGGGTGCGGACCTCACCGAAGAGGAGATGATGCACGTAATGAGCGAAATAATGGGTGGGGCGGCCAGCCCCGCGCAGATAGCCTCGTTCATAACGGCGCTCAGGCTCAAGGGTGAGACGGTGGACGAGATAACAGGTGCTGCACGGGTGATGAGACAGAAGGCAGCAAGGATAGAGGTCTCAAGCCCTGTGGTCGTTGACACCTGCGGTACCGGCGGGGACGAGTCCATGACCTTCAACATATCGACGGCAGCGGCCTTCGTGGTCGCCGGATGCGGCATAACCGTGGCAAAGCACGGTAACCGTTCGGTCTCATCCAAAAGCGGCAGCGCCGATGTGCTGAGGGAGCTCGGCGTCAACATCGAGGCCGAGGTGGGCACCGTCGAGGAGTGTCTCGACAAGGTGGGAATTGGATTCCTCTTTGCACCGCTCCTGCACGGCGCCATGAAGTACGCCGCCCCGGTCCGCCGCGAGATAGGCATAAGGACGATATTCAACATACTCGGCCCGCTGACCAACCCTGCCGGTGCAAGGTACCAGGTTCTCGGTGTCTACGATCCCCTGCTTACCGACATACTGGCAAAGGTTCTTTACAACCTGGGATCCATACGTGCCTTCGTGGTCTGCGGGGAGGACGGGCTCGACGAGATAACGCTTACCGGTGAGACCAGGGTTACGGAGCTTCACGATGGCTCCATAAAGACATACCACCTCAGGCCTGAGGACTTCGGTCTTGAAAGGTGCGCCCCTTCTGACCTCAAGGGCGGGGACCCGCGGGAGAATGCGCGCATAATAAGGGGTGTACTCGAGGGCTCGCGCGGTTCCCACAGGGACATAGTCCTCTTGAACGCATCGCCGGCTATAGTCGCCGCGCGCAAGGCGAGGACCCTCAAGGAAGGAGTGGCCATCGCAAGGGGGTCCATCGACTCCGGTGAGGCGCTCAAGAAACTCGACGGGCTCGTGGCCGCAACAAACAGCTGAACCGTTCCATGGAGAGGCCTGAGATACTCAAAGAGATTCTCGAAGAAAAGAGGCGTGAACTCTCGCTCCTTGAAAAGGAGGAGTCCATCGCCGAATTAAAGGTCAGGATCCGGGATCTGGAGCCTGCGAGGGACTTCAAGGGGGCGCTTGTAAAGTATGCCGTCAACATCATAGCCGAGGTGAAAAAGGCCTCTCCCTCTAAGGGGATCATAAGGGATGACTTCGATCCGGTGGAGGTCGCACTTGAGTACGAAAGGAACGGGGCGTGTGCAGTATCCGTCTTGACGGACAGGAAGTACTTCATGGGAAGCCTCGATAACCTCGTACGGGTGAAGGCCGCCACACTGCTTCCGGTCCTGCGCAAGGACTTCGTCATAGACCCTTATCAGATATATGAATCAAGGGCGGCAGGCGCCGATGCGGTGCTTCTTATAGTGGCGGCGCTGGAGAAGTCCGTTCTGGACGATCTCTTGGGGCTTTGCGGCACACTGTGTATCACTCCGCTTGTAGAGGTCCATACAGAAGAGGAGCTCGATACGGCGCTTGAGGCCGGATCAGAGGTCATAGGCATAAACAACAGGGATCTGAACACGTTCGTAACAGACCTTTCAACCACCGTAAGGCTTGCAAAAAAAATTCCCGGCGATAGAATAGTTGTAAGCGAAAGCGGCATAAACACGCCGGACGACGTACGTATCCTCAGGGACGCCGGGGTCAATGCCTTTTTGGTGGGCGAGGCCCTGGTGAGGGAGAGCGATATCGGTACGAAGCTCAAGGAGCTCAGGGGTGTTGCCTGAAGCGTGCTCTCGTGGATACAAAGGTAAAGATATGCGGCATAACGAACATCGAAGACGCGCTCCATGCGTCTGAGTGCGGGGCCGACGCCCTGGGGTTCATACTCTACAGAAGGAGCCCGAGGTTCATAGATCCGGACCGTGCGGCATCGATCATCAGGGAGCTTCCGCCGTTTGTGACAACGGTAGGGGTATTTGTCGACGAATCCCCGGAGACCGTGAACACACTGGCCAGAGAGGTTGGGTTCGGTGTGGTACAGCTCCACGGCAACGAGTCGCCCGGGGAGTGCACGGCCGTAGAGGCACGGGTCGTGAAGGCCGTAAGGATAAGGAACACTCATTCTCTCAACGGACTCGGGAGCTACAGGGGGGTTTCGGCCTTCCTCCTTGATACATACAGGCAGGGCGTGCCCGGAGGCACGGGCGAGAGCTTTGACTGGGATATAGCGGTCGAGGCCAAAGGCTACGGCCGTATCATCCTTTCCGGGGGGTTGAATCCGGAAAATATCAGAGAGGCGGTAATCTGCGTGAGACCCTACGGGGTGGATGTAAGCTCCGGGGTCGAGATCGAACCCGGCAGAAAGGACCACCGCAAGGTCGCTGAGTTCATCAGCAGGGTAAGGAGCATCAAGGATGTCTGACAAGGGACGGAGAAGGGTGCCCGACAGGCTCGGTCACTTCGGCGTATACGGCGGAAGGTACATATCAGAGACCCTCATGCCGGCCGTACTGGAGCTTGAGAAGGCCTACGCAAGGTTCAAGAACGACAGGGACTTCAACAAGGAGTTCGATCACTACCTCGGCCAGTATGTAGGCAGGCCCACTGCGCTTTATTATGCCGAGAGGCTCACCCGGAGGCTCGGTGGTCCGAAGGTCTATCTCAAGAGGGAAGACCTCTGCCATACCGGCGCCCACAAGGTAAACAACACCATAGGCCAGGTACTGCTCGCCAGGAGGATGGGCAAGACAAGGATCATCGCCGAGACGGGCGCAGGCCAGCACGGTGTGGCTACGGCCACGGTCGCCGCGATCTTCGGTCTCGACTGCGAGATTTACATGGGTGAGGAGGACATCAAACGCCAGGCGCCGAATGTGCTGCGGATGAGGCTCCTCGGGGCCAAGGTCAACCCGGTAAGCTCGGGCAGCAGGACGCTCAAGGATGCGATGAACGAGGCGCTCAGGGACTGGGTGACCAACGTCTACAATACCTTCTACATAATAGGTTCAGTAGCCGGGCCCCACCCCTACCCCATGATGGTGAGGGATTTTCAGTCGGTCATAGGCCGGGAGGCACGGAGACAGATCCTAAGGGCCGAGGGCAGGTTGCCCGACCTTCTTGTTGCCTGCGTCGGGGGGGGGAGTAACGCCATCGGGCTTTTTCATCCCTTCCTCGGTGACGGGAATGTAGCTATGGTGGGTGTGGAGGCCGGAGGGCTGGGGCTCCGAACCGGAAAGCACGCGGCAAGCATCTGCGGCGGCAGGGTCGGCGTCCTCCACGGCTCAAAGAGCTACCTCCTGCAGGACAGGTTCGGCCAGATAAAACACACCCACTCCATATCGGCGGGGCTCGACTATCCTGGCGTGGGTCCGGAGCACTCCTACCTGCATGACACCGGGAGGGTGGAGTATACGGCCGTGACGGATAACGAGGCGTTCGAGGCCTTCCGTCTGCTCTCAGAGACCGAGGGCATAATACCGGCGCTCGAGAGCTCCCATGCCGTGGCCTATGTCGCCAGGAATGCAAAAAAGCTCGGGCCGGACAAGGTCGTTATAATAAACCTCTCGGGAAGGGGTGACAAGGACCTTGCGACCGTCTCGGAGAGGATGGGGTTTACGGTATGAAGACCGCGAGAAGATCAAGGCTTACCGAGGCCTTCGAAAGGCTCAGGGAAAAAGGCGAGAAGGCGCTCGTCACATTCATAACAGCAGGGGACCCGGACCTTGAAACCACGGCGAGGTTGATACCTGAGCTTGAAAGGTCCGGCGCGGACATAATAGAGCTCGGCATACCCTTCTCCGACCCCATGGCCGACGGACCCACCATCCAGGCGGCCTCAGAAAGGGCGCTTAAAAGCGGCACCACACTCGCAAAGGTGCTGCGGCTGGTACGTGATGTCAGGAAGAAGAGCTCCATCCCCATAGTGCTCTTCGGGTACTATAATCCCGTCTTCTCCTACGGGCTTGAGAGGTTTGCTGCCGATGCGGCCCGTGCCGGGTGTGACGGTGTGCTGATCGTCGATCTTCCACCCGAGGAGTCCGGAGAGTTGAAAAGGGAGCTGGACAGGGTGGGGCTCGATCTCGTCCACCTCCTTACGCCCACGAGCGACGAGCAGAGGATGACGCTTGTGGCAAGAAAGGCGTCGGGGTTCATCTATTATGTCAGCGTTACCGGGGTTACCGGCGCGAGAAAAAAACTGGCCGCAAGCATACGGGATGCGGTGAAAAGGGTCAGGAGACATACCTCCCTCCCGGTGGGGGTCGGCTTCGGCATATCCACCCCGGAGCAGGCACGTAATGTGAGCAGGTTCGCGGACGGCGTGATAGTGGGCAGCGCCATAGTGGATATAATCGCAAGGAACGCGGGTTCGAAGGACCTGGTCGGTAAGGTGGGAAGGTTTGTTTCAGGTCTGAAGCGTGGAATGAGGGGTTGAGGGATCCCTGCCGCCTCCGTAAGCATTGGCCTTCATGCGGCCTTGAGGCAGGCGTTCCAGGTTGCGGGCGTTGGAGGTGGCTTCAACATTTCCGTCGTTTCGTACGATAAGTTAGGTAGGGGACGGCGAGACGGAGCGGGCAGGTTGCGCGCTGATTCGAAGACGCGGGCGAGCGCTTTACCCGCAGTGAGTTTCGACCGACGCGTGCTCTGATGACAGCGAAGGGTTACCTGTACTTGAAGGTCCCCTGTCCACAGGCGGGCAGGCCCGCGGCTTTTTGTTGTGGGGAGCTTCAATTATGTTCTTAGGGGTGTTATGGTCTGGTTCAAGAAGGATTTTTTCTCCAAGCGCGAAAAGAAGACCTTGAAGGTTCCGCAGGGGCTCTGGGTGAAGTGCAATCACTGTAACGAGATAATATATAAGAAAGAGGTCGAAAGGAACCTCGATGTATGCCCGAAGTGCAACTATCACTTTCGCATATCGTCACGCAGGCGGATAGAGACGGTACTGGACGAAGGCTCCTTTGTGGAGTACGACGGCGCCCTTGAGCCGCAGGACGCCCTTGACTTCAAGGACCTGAAAAGATACAAGGACAGGCTCAGGGAGGCGCACAAGAAGCATGCCTCCAAGGATGCCTTTGTCTCAGGCCAGGGACTTATAGACGGCAGGAAGGTCATGATCGGCGCATTCGAGTTCTCCTTCATGGGCGGGAGCATGGGCTCGGTGGTGGGGGAGAAGATAACGAGGCTCGTCGAGCATGCCTCGGCGGAGAGAACACCCCTTGTCATCTTCACGTCTTCGGGAGGGGCGAGGATGCAGGAGGGGATACTCTCGTTGATGCAGATGGCGAAGACAGCGGCCGCCATCGCAAGGCTCAACGAGAAGGGCATACCCTACATATCCGTCCTTACGGATCCAACCACAGGAGGCGTCACCGCAAGCTTTGCGATGCTCGGAGACGTGATCGTGGCCGAGCCGAGGGCCCTCATCGGTTTTGCAGGGCCGAGGGTCATCCAGGAGACCATAAGACAGAAGCTGCCCGAGGGCTTTCAGCGTGCCGAGTACCTCCTCGAGCACGGCATGATCGACATGATAGTGGAAAGAAAGATGATGAAGTCCACGCTATCGCTTCTGCTTTCGCTCCTTGCCGGTTAGACTCGTCGTGCCGGTCTGTTGCGAAGCCAGGCTCCTGGTGCGTTCCCCTGGCCTCCTTGACACGCTGGTTCAGCACCTGTCCGTGGTGCATTTAGCCTGAACGGGTTTCCCTTAAGATGCCTTCCCTCGAACAGACCCTGAAGTACCTTTACGGACTCGAGAGCCTCGGCATAAGGCCCGGGCTCGAGCGCATAAGGAGACTTCTCTCCCTTCTCGACGACCCGCATAACGCATACCCTTCCATACTCGTCGGCGGTACCAATGGAAAAGGCTCCACCTCCTCCATGGTCGCCTCCATACTGAAAGAAGCCGGCCACAGGACCGCCCTTTACACCTCACCCCACCTTCTCAGGTTCAACGAGCGTATAAGGGTTGACGGCAAAGAGATAACAGGCCGTGAGATCACGCGGCTTGTTGATAGGTTGAAGCCGCTGGCCGAGGATGTGGGGGATATGGGCTGCGGCAGGCCGTCCTTTTTCGAGTTCACCACAGCGCTGGCCTTCGAATACTTCAGGGAAAAGGAGGTTGACATAGCCGTCGTTGAGGTGGGCATGGGCGGGAGGTTCGATGCGACAAACGTGGTGCGCCCTTTCATCTCCATAATAACAAATGTCGCCGTTGATCATACACAATACCTCGGGACGAGCATCCGCGATATAGCGTATGAAAAGGCCGGCATCATAAGGGATGGCGCCATGGTCGTTGCTGGACGAAGCGACGAAGAGGCGCTCAGGGTGATCGAGAAGGTCGCCGGGGAGAAAGGGGCGAGGCTGTACCTTGCAGGAAGGGACTTCCGTGTAGAGCCGGACGGAGAGTACTTTAACTACTTCGGCTGGGGGGCGCCCTTGAAGGGGCTCTGTCTGAGCCTCGGCGGCCCACACCAGCTTGCGAACGCTGGTTGTGCGTTGAAGGCGGTGGAACTCGTGGCGCTTTCGGGCAGACGGGTTGAAGAGAAGGACATCAGAAGAGGCCTTGAGAGGACCCTGTGGCCCGGGAGGCTGGAGGTGGTGGGAAGGCGTCCAACAGTGGTGCTCGACTGTGCCCACAACGCCGCGGGTGCGAGGGCGCTCAGGGCTGCGTTGGGCGGCTTTGGTTGCCGCAGCATCGTGCTGGTCCTCGGTATAATGGCCGACAAGGATATCAGGGGTATAATGGCCGAGCTCGTCCCGCTTGCGCGTACCGTCGTGCTTACAGAACCGGCATACAGGAGGAGCGCCGGGACGGATAAACTCCTTGACGCTATGCGGGACTACAAGGGCAGGGTGATCGTAAGAAAGCGCGTGGCTTCGGCCTGCAGGGCGGCCCTGGAGGATGCCTCGATGGATGACATGGTATGTATCGCCGGCTCGATATTCACCGTGGCGGAGGCAAAGCGGTATTTTTCCGCAAGGGCACGGCGTTCCCTGTGAAGATGCATCGCGAGCGCCGGTCCCGCAGCGTGCTGCGCGGTTAAGCGAGCGAAATGTAATCGGACAGTTCCTTACATGAGAAGATTACCTGTAGCCTGCTACAGGGAGCTTCAAAGCATCATTGTAAAATACGCCCTCCTGTGCTAAGTTTTTCAGGTTGATCCTGTTGCGCCAAAGGGAGCTGAATGTCGTCATCCATGGAAGATACGATTAGACGCCGGACAGGCCGGATGATACTCGGCGTTTTTTTTCTTGTCTCCTTCCTTTTTCTCTTCGTCCTTGGTCCGGATGCAGCCGCCTCGCTGGACGATACGCTATTCCAGGGGGACGAGCCCATCGAGGTCAACGGCGACTCCGTTGTTTATGACTCCGAGAACGAGGTCTATTACGCCGACGGCAATGTGGTTATAGTACAGGGGGATGTAACCCTTAAGGCCGATTACGTCGTAATTGACATGAAACTTGGGCTTGCAGAGGCCGCGGGCAATGTGGTTGCCTACGATGCCTCAGGAAACCGTCTGGAGGGAGAAACACTGACAGCGGATCTGAATAATGACACCGCGGTCGTGGTAAACGGCAGGCTCTTTTTCAAGGAGAACAATATAAGCGTTTTGGGCTCCGAGATAAGGAAGACCGGCAAGGGACGGTTCGCCGCAAGGCAGGCTACATTCACCACCTGTGACTGCTATCCGGATCGTTCCCCGCCGTGGAGCCTGCGTGCTGACTCGGCCAAGCTTAAGGTCGAAAGCCTGCTCACGGCCCGAAATGCCTTTTTCTATATAAAGGACCTGCCGCTCATTTATACGCCGTTTATCGCGGTCCCGATCAAGAGAAAGAGGCAGACGGGTTTCCTTATGCCGGGTATCGGGTATTCGAGGCTGCGCGGCAAGAAGATAGATAACGCCTTTTTCTGGGCCATCTCAAGGAGCACCGATGCCACGTTCTTTCTCGACATAGAGACCAGAAGGGGGATAGGAAAGGGTGTGGAGTACAGGTATTACAGGACGGCCAGAAGCTACGGAGAGTTCTATTTTTATCACTTCAATGAAAAGGACATCGACCGAGTTAGGGAGTTCAGGAAGGATAAAGACAACCTTTCGAGGCCGAAGTCCGCACGCAGCGGCCGCTGGCAGCTGAAGTTCAAGCACAGGGAGTTTCTTGATGACAACCTCACGGTCAAGGCGGACATAAACATGGTGAGCGATGACGAGTACTTCATCGACTTCGGAAAGGAGCCCGGCGAGAGGGCGCTTGACAGTATCGAAAGCACGGTCTCGGTGAGCAAGGGTTGGAACACATACAACCTCACTGTACAGGCCAGGGTCTTTGACAACCTCACCGTAGAGCATGACGACGAGGTGCTTCAGAGGCTGCCCGAGGTCATATTCACAGGGTCCAGCCACAGGATCTTCTCTTCCCCGTTCTTCCTCTCGCTGAGCTCTTCGCTGGTGAACTTCGAGAGGAGAAAGGGCGATGCCGGCCAAAGGCTCGATGCCAGGCCGCGTTTGAGCCTTCCGCTGAGCCCGGGCGGATGGTTCGAGTTCACGCCCTCCTACGCGCCGCGGCTCACCGTGTACAGGAACAAGAATGACGCGTCAGAAGACCGCTACCAAACGCGGTTTCTCTACGATGTAACAACAGAGCTTACCACGACCTTCGTGCGTTACTTCAACGTGTCTTTCTCCGGGCTAAGCAAGCTCAGACATACGCTCAGGCCGAAGATAACCCATACGTACATACCGGCCCGCAAACAGTCGACCCTGCCGTATTATGATGAAACCGACAGGGTATCCGCGGCGAACAACATCCGCTATTCGTTGAACACCACCCTGACCGGCAAGTTCAGGGAGAGCGGAAGGAAGCACGACTTTCTTTATATGGACATCTCGCAAACCTACAATATCCGCGAGGAGACGCGCAGCAAGAGAGAGCCGGTGGACGAGCGCCGCTTCTCCAATGTGGAAGGGGAGATCATACTGCGGCCTACCGTGCGTATGCTGCTTACAGCAAGGGGGGAGTACAACGTCTATGACGGCTGGTTCGAGAAGTCGGACGCATCGTTTTCCATGTCGGACAGGCGAGGAGACTATTTGTCTCTTACCTACCGTTACATACGGGGTAATACGAGGTATCTTGAGACCGACGCCAGGCTCCAAGCCTCGAGATCGGTATACCTTGGGTTGAGGCAGAGGTATTCCTTTGTCGAGGATGAGTTGTTGGAAAGGAATCTCGTCATGGGCTATGTGGATCCGTGCTGGGGAGCTGAACTCGTATGGTCCAGGAGGCTTAACGAGACGGTAGTGCTTCTGAGTTTCAGCCTGAAGGGTATCGGTGAGGTCTTCAGCACATCAGCAACAGTTGCCGATGCAAGGACAGGGCGGTAAACGTAAAGACCATTAGGACAAGGAGTGGAGCATGTTCTACAGTGGAAGCAATGGAAGGTATGTTACAAGGGCTTTGGCGGTGCTTACGCCTTCCGAATCAAAGAGGCTTATCGCAAAGGCCGTATGCAGGCTGCCGGAGGTGAGGGGGGCCTTTGACAACGGAAGGATAGTCATCATAGGCGGCACGACCAATGCCTATGTGGTGGAGGAACTGCTGGGTATTGCGGTCGACAAGTTCCGGTTCGCCTCCGGCAGGATAGCCTTCGGGGAGCTCGGCGCCAACGATCCGTCCATGAGGCGTCCGCCGGTGGTCATAATTAATGGAGAGGTCGTTGATGGATTGCGTCCTGTGGATGTGCTGAAGGAGTTCACCGCGAATGATGTGTACATCAAAGGCGCCAACGCCGTCGATGCCGAGGGACATGCCGGCGTCCTAATGGCCGACGGGGCGGGCGGTACGATCGGCGCCTCAATGGGCATAATACAGGCACGTGGCAGCAACCTCATAGTGCCGGTGGGACTTGAAAAGCTCGTGCCATCCGTAATAGACGCAGCAGGCAGGTGCGGACAGGACGGATTTGCGTATTCGATGGGGCTGAGCGTTGGGCTCATGCCGCTTGTGGATGCAAAGGTCATAACCGAGGTGCAGGCGATCGAGGTGCTCTTCGGCCGGGAGGGTGTGCGCGCCCACCACGTGGCATCGGGCGGGGTGGCCGGATGTGAAGGGGCCGTAGTGCTTGCGATCGAGGGAGAGGACGGAGAAGGGGTGAAGAAGGCCTTCGAGTTCTTGCAGTCCGTCAAGGGCGAGGTTGCGGTCGGACCGGGGGAGGAATGACGCAAAAGGAGAGGCTTTTGCATGTGCTCTCAGGCGATGCCGTCGAAAGGCCACCTGTAGTCGTGCCGGGGGGACTTGTGACGGCCCTGAGCGAGGGGGTGATAGAGGCGGCACGACCGGATGGATGGTCACTCGTGCATTGCGCCGATGGGCTCGCATCCCTTTCCATCCATATACACGACACGACCGGTATAGAAAACCTCGGCCTGCCGTTCACCATGAGAGTGGAGTCAGAGGCGTACGGCGGGGAGAAGGATGCCTTCCCGTCGAATGAAGAACCTTCCTCCGTGGGCTATCCGCTCAGGGATGTATCTGAGTACCGAAACCTCAAGGTGCCTGACCCAGGATCGGACGGGAGGCTGCCCCTCGTCATAGATTGTATCGGCATCTTGAGCCGGAGACGGCCGGCGGCACCGGTCGTGGCCGATTTGGTTGCCCCACTGAGCCTGGCCACCTCGCTCGTGGACGCACATACGGTGCTCAGGGCGCTTGTTAGGGAGCCTCTTCGCATGCACGGCCTTCTTTCCTTTCTTTCAGAGGGCACCGTTGAGTACATGCGCCGCCTCATAGACGCCGGTGCCTCGGCCATCTTCCTCGTGGACCCCTTTTCAACCGCTCAAACACTCGGCCCGCAACTTTTCAGGGAGTTCGCCCTGCGGTACATAAACACCATAACCGATGCGGCGCATGAGATGGGCTGTCCGGTGATGGTACACCTCTGCGGCGACCTGAAGAACATAATAGATGAACTTCATGAGTTGCACGCCGAGTGTTTGAGCGTGGACTCCAGCACCTCAACGGCGGAGATAGCCGACGCGCTTCCTTTTCACCGTATCATGGGCGGCATGGATTCGTTAGAACTTTCAACCTGCACACCCCAGGAGGTCCTAACTGCGGCCGAGGCCGCAGTCGCAGGCGGCGTGGACATCCTTGCACCTTCCTGCGGGCTCGACGGCCGTGTAACCGTGGAGAATCTGAGGGCAATGGTCCGCGCGGTGCACCGTGGTGCGGTGTGTGCTGAATAAGGTTCCCGTCGCCCCCAGAGGCTTTCTAACCGTGCATCATTCTATAAATCCCTTGATTTTCAGGGAGGCCTTCGTTTACAATTATTAGGTTGCACCGGCCCACAGGATCAACTCCACGGAGCGGGCTGCCCGCTATGCATCTTCAACCCATGAAGGATACCTTGAAGACGAAGTTTTTTCTTTTGATCATGCCCGCCGCCTTGCTGGCGGTTTTTCTTGTCCTCTCTTTTCCATCGAAAGGGGTGGGTTCCCAGGAGGTGCTCCAGGTAAAGGTGGCGGTACTCCCGTGGAAGATCAACGCCGGAGATGAGCTGGAATACCTCGGTGGTGCCGTAACGGACATGTTGACCTCCAGGGTAGGGGCAACCGGTGAGGTGGAGATCTTGAGGGGCGATCTCGTCGTGGCCGCCCTTAAAGGCTTTGGGCAGAGGGAGCCAGCCGAAAAGATCGCTGAGGCCGTGGGTGAAAGACTCGGCACGGATTACGTGGTCTTCGGAAGTATCTCCGTGCTCGGGGACCAAGTAAGCCTGGATGCCAGGCTCTACGACGTAAAGAAGAATGCGGCGCAGCCCTTGTTCAACACCGGGGTAGGGCTCGATGCCATAGTCTTCATGACCGAGGATCTTGCAAGGAACCTAATATCCGTAGCCACGGGCCGTCCAATAGAAGATGTGCCGTCGTACACCGGCAGGTTCACATCCGCCGGGGAGCGGGACCACGGTGAGAGGGGGTTCGCGGACGAAGGTGTATATGACGAGGAAGGTTTAGTCATAAGGTCCAAAAAGAGGGAGAAGAGGTTCGGGTGGAAAAGAAGCCTCGACGGTTTTGTAAAGGCGATGGAGACAGCCGATCTCGATGGTGACGGGAAAAAGGAGGTTGTCTTTGTCACCGAAAATGATATCACGATAGCAAGGTTTACGCCCCGTGGCGTAAAGACGATCAAGCGCCTGTCCGGTGACGGAGAGAGCGTGAACGTTTCTGTGTCGGCGTTCGACTCGGACGGGGACGGGAGGACCGAGCTCTATCTGTCGAGGCTCAGGGGAAGCATGGCCGACGGTTGCATACTGGAGGCCAAGGACGGATCCTTTGCCTTCACCTCCTGCGGCATACCGTTCTTCATGAGGGCCTTAAAGATCGAGGGTGACGGCACGGTCCTGCTCGGACAGATGTTCAGAAAGGAGTGGGGTTTCAAGAAGAAGATCAATGTTTTGAGGAGAGAGGGGGCTGGTGTGGTTGTCGCCGGAGACTTCTACCTGCCACCGAAGGTCAACCTATACGGCTTCGAGGTCTTCGACCTCACCGGTGACGGTGAAAACGAACTCGTGGTACTGGATTCACGGCGGCACCTCAGGGTTTATGTGAAAAAGGGCAAGAGATGGGCGGAGGAGTGGCGTAGCCCCGATACATACGGCGGTACTCTCAACATCATAGACCTCGCCGAGGGCAATGAGCAAGAACCCGGCGGATTCGTCTCCATTCAAAGCAGATTTTTGTACGCAGACCTTGACATGGACGGAATGAATGAGCTTATAATAAAGAAGAACGTGGCCGGCGGGGTCTTCGGTGAGAGGTCCGAGAGGGTGAGGTCCTTCAAGAGCGGTACCGTAAGGGGATTGAGCTGGGACGGGGTGGTGCTTGCCGAGGACTGGAAGACCAATGAGTTGAACGGTTATGTGTCCGATTTTCTGATAGAGGATACCGATGGCGACGGCAACAAGGAGCTCCTAATACTATTTATAGGCACAAAGGGGCTCTACCAGGTGGAAGACAAGACTACATTGGTTTCATATAAACTATCCATCCAGTAGACAGGCTGCCTTTTTACCATACGGCGGTGTAGCTCAGGCGGTCAGAGCAGGGGTCTCATAAGCCCCGTGTCGGTGGTTCGAGTCCACCCACCGCCACCACATTTTATCCCATCTCATCCACTTCATCATCTGCTGTACGGCCACACCGGCCTTTCATGAACGTGCGTCGCTAGCGCCTGTGCGGGTTCCGGTGTCAACGAACGGAGTGCAACCGGATAACGCCTTTCAGGAGAAGATTTCCAGCGACTTTACACGGTAAGCCCCAAAAAGTACACCCTTCCCCCTTAAGCAATGAGTCCTTACTGTCGAAGATATTATTATGTTCGGGAAAAAACCGGCCGACCTAAAACAGCCTGGATGGCGGGCGTTTGCACCTCGCCGCAGACGGTCGTAAAGACCCGGAAAACACACAACATTGAGGTGGCTTATGGACCTGCACGAGATTTTTCTGGGACGCCAGCCCATACTTGACGAAAGCGAAGACCTCGTTGCCTACGAACTCCTCTTTCGCTCGTCTGCAAACATGCAGAGGGCCGTGATCGACAATTTACAGGAGACCATCGCATCGACGATCGTCAATGCCATGTGCGACTTCGGCGAAGAGAATATACTCGGCAGACATATAGCCTTCATCAACCTCGATTCCAGGATGCTGATGAGCGATATGATAGAGCTCCTTCCGAAGGACAGGGTGGTCTTTGAGATCATTGAATCGGTTGATGCTAGCAGCGATATCATCGAGAGGTGCAGGGACCTTAAGAGGCGCGGCTTCATGCTGGCGCTCGACGACTTTTCCTATGACAGGAAGCTCGAGCCTTTGTTGGAGCTTGTCGATGTGGTCAAGATAGATGTCCTCGATACAACCCGTTCCGAGCTGTTGAACGAGGTGAGGATGCTGGAGGGGTTCCCTGTGAAGCTTCTGGCCGAAAAGGTGGAGAACCCAGAGCAGTATGCGTTGTGCTCGGAGCTCGGTTTCAGGCTCTTCCAGGGATACTATTTTGCACGCCCTGCGGTTTTAGGTCGCAAACGGATTGACATATCAAAGATAACGCTCTTGAAGCTTCTGCAGCAGGTGATGGGGGACTGCGAAACAAGGGAGATCGAAGAGACCTTCAAGCAGAGTCCGGAGTTGACGTACAACCTGCTCAGGCTCGTCAACTCGGTCGGCATGGGGCTAAGGTACAAGGTCCGCTCCGTACCACATGCCATAGCGATCGTGGGACGCAACCAGCTCAGGCGCTGGGTTCAGTTGCTATTGTTCATCCACGGCAGCGGTTCACCGCAACGGAATCCGCTCCTGCAGATGTCCATGGCGCGCGGACGGTTGATGGAGCTCCTTGCGGACACCTTTCATCTGACCGACAGAGACAAGGAATACGGCGACATGGCCTTCATGACCGGTGTACTTTCGCTTCTCGATGTGCTGCTTAATATGCCCATGAAGGAGATACTGGCCCAGATCGATCTGGAAGATGAAGTCCGTGAGGCGTTGCTCGATCTCAAGGGACCGCTCGGCACCCTTCTCATGATGGCTACAAACATGGAACACTGCGACTTCGAGTCCATTGAAGAGGCGATCAAGGGACTCCCCATCACCCCCGAGGATATCTATGAGGCGCAGTTCAATGCCGTAGGCTGGACGAACAGGGTGATCGACACCCTGGCGCAGTGTGCATGAGGCTCGAAGCTGATCTTGCGGGTGCTCTGTCAGTAAGCGGCGACCAGACAAAGCCACGGTGAGCCACCGGGGATGAACCTCCGTCTTTTTCCTTCCACATACATATCCAGCCAAACGAACATGCTGAAGCCCGGAAAACCCTTAGTGCGGGGATGCCGTCTGCACCTTGTCCGCAGCTCCCTGCGTACGCCGTCCCTTTATCGAGCATGCTGGGTGAGCGCATTTTGTAGCCTGCGGGTGTCTTTTTCCGTGCTGTTACATGTTATTTACTTTCTTGCAACTCTTCCCTGCGTGTGTTAACATTCCCCTGGATCTTCAATTTCAAATGACGTCCCGCTGGGAAAGAGGCATGCAGAGCAGACGCATAGGCGAGATCTTTCTCGAAGAGGGGTTGATAGACCGAGGCAAGCTCGAAGAAGCCCTCGAAGAGCAGGACCGCACCGGGCGTGGGTTGGCCCGTACACTTAAAGACCTCGGCTACATATCCGAATCCGACATGGTAAGGATCCTAGGGGAGCACCTCGGGATGCCCTTTCTGACGCAGCGTGACTACCCGCCTGTCATACCCCCGATAAGGCCAGAGCCTTCCAAGAAGTTCCTTAAACAGTACAAGGTTGTTCCCGTAGGCAGGGTCAACGGGACATTGAGGCTGGCCGTGGCCGATCCGGCCGATCGCTTTCCGGTGGAGGCGCTCAAGGTGTTTACAGGGCTCGATGTGGAGGCGCTCATAGGTTGTGAGGAGGACATACTTTCCGCCATAGAAGCTTATTACGGTGAAGGGGGGCTCACCATGGAGAAGATCATGAAGGGGCTTGAGGAAAAAGGGTCTGACGCGGCTGTAACCGCTTCGGAAGAGGATGATGTGGAGCATCTGAAGGACATGGCCCGTGAGACCCCGGTGATAAACCTGGTGAACCTGCTCATAAACAAGGCCGCTGAAAAGAACGCCAGTGACATACACATAGAGCCGTTCGAGGACAAGCTGTGCATCCGTTACAGGGTCGATGGTATGCTGCACCATGCGGAGACGCTGCCCAGGCGGCTTTACCCGCCCATCGCATCGAGGATAAAGATCATGGCGAGGCTCAACATAGCCGAGCGCAGGCTGCCGCAGGACGGAAGGATAAAGTTCAACACCCGGCGCGGCGACATGGACATACGGGTCTCGTGCGTGCCCACCCTTCACGGAGAGAGCATCGTGATGAGGCTTCTTGATCCGGACGGGATCATGGACTTCGAATCGCTCGGACTTTCCGCCGCCAACAGGAAGACCTTCGAGGCGTTCATCAAACAGCCGCACGGCTTGGTCCTGGTCACAGGCCCGACCGGAAGCGGAAAGACCACGACCCTCTACGCGGCGCTGTCGAGGATCAATACGAGCGAGAGAAAGGTCATCACCATAGAAGATCCCGTCGAGTACCGGCTCGAGGGGGTAAACCAGATACAGGTGAAGCCGAAGATAGGGCTGGGTTTTGCAAACGGTCTTCGCTCCATAGTCAGGCAGGACCCGGACGTGATAATGGTCGGGGAGATAAGGGATTCGGAAACAGCCGAGATAGCCGTACATTCGGCGCTCACCGGCCATCTGATACTGTCGACGCTTCATACGAACGATGCCCTCGGTGCGGTGACGAGGCTTCTGGACATGGGGGTTGAGGGCTACCTCATCTCGTCCAGCCTGATAGGGGTCATGGCGCAGAGGCTCGTGCGGATGATCTGCCCGTACTGTAAGGAGCCCTGCAGCCTGGACGGTGCGGCGGCAGAAGGCCTCTTCGAGGAGTTCGGTGCGCGGCATGCGATCGATTCGTTACAGGGCGTTCAGCTGTACAGGGGCAGGGGGTGTGATGAGTGTGATCGTACCGGTTACAGGGGCAGGACCGGCATATTCGAGCTCACAATGATAAACGACGACCTGAGGCGGTTGATAGTCGAGAAAATGGGGATAGATACTTTACGGCAGAAGGCGGTCGATCTCGGTATGGTCACCTTGAGAGAGGACGGGCTTGCCAAGGTCTGTCAGGGCATAACCACCCTGGAGGAGGTGGCCAGGGCGACGCTTGTGGAGAGATAGGCGAAGGCAGATGGCCTTGTACACCTACCATGCCACGGATATGAGCGGAAAGCCCGTGAGGGGCTCGATGGAGGCGCGCGATGAAGGGGCGCTTGTAGCAAGGCTCCAGGAGATGGGGTACTTCCCCATCAGCGTAGGAAGGGTCGAAGACAGGGGGGTAGGGCTTGCTGGCGGTGCAGGGTCTTACCTTCGCGGCCTCTTGTTCGGACGGATCCCGGACCGCGATCTGATAAACTTCACCGAGCAGCTGTACGGCCTTGTCGAGGCCGGTCTGCCCATAGACAGGGCCCTTGCCGTGTTGGCGGACATCGAAGAGAACCAGGCCTTGGAAGGGATCATAAGGAAGCTCCATGGAGGCCTGCGCGACGGGGGCTCCCTGGCCGACTCCATGGCCAAGCACCCAGGGACCTTTTCGGATACCTACGTGAGCCTGGTTAGGGCCGGTGAGGCAAGCGGCACGCTCGAGGCCGTGCTCATGCGCCTCAGGTCCTATCTGGAAGAGAGGCGAAGGATCAGGGAAGAGATCGTCTCGGCTCTGATATACCCTGCGATCCTCGTTGCCGTGGGCGGCGGTGCTGTCGCGTTGATGCTCCTTTTCGTCGTGCCGAGGTTCGCCCTCATCTTCGCTGACATGGGAGGGGCGCTTCCGCTGCCGACGCGCGCATTGCTCTGGCTCAGCCGGTGGTTGCGGGGCTACTGGTGGGTCGTTCCGGCCTTTGCCGCTACGGCCGGCCTTGTTCTTGCATACGGCCTCAGGACCGACAGCGGCAGGTTGTGGCTGGACAGGCTCAGGCTGAGGGTGCCGGTTACGGGCATGCTGTACAGCAAGGTCGTTGCAGCGAGGTTTTTCAGGACGCTCGGCATACTGTTGCAGAGCGGCCTGCCCCTGATCGAGGCTCTCCGGATAGCCAGGGATACCATGGGTAACAGGGCCATGGCCGGTGAAGTGGACTCGGTCATAGAGGGTGTGCGCAGGGGCAGGGGGCTGGCGTCGCCGCTTAAGGAGAGCGGTCGTTTCCCGCCGCTCTCCGCGCATATGCTCAGTGTGGGGGAGGAGGCCGGAAACCTCGACGAGATGCTCGTAAGGCTCGCCGGGATCTATGAGCGGGATGTGGGCACAGCGGTAAAGAGGCTCCTTGCGCTCATGGAGCCGGCGATAATACTCGCCATGGCGGTGCTGGTGGGATTTATCGTCGTCTCCCTGCTCCTTGCCGTGTTCAGCCTGAATGACATACCGATGTGAGGTAGAGATGCTGTCCGTGGCTGATCATTCTATGAAAGGGAACGGCTCTGGGAGCATCGATTCCATAAAGAAGATCAAGGAAGACAGTGGCTTTACATTGATAGAGCTGATAGTCGTCCTTATAATCATCGGTCTTGTGGCGGCGCTGGTCACGCCCAGGTTCTTCGGAAAGGTGGAGCAGTCAAGGCTCAAGGCGGCTCAGGCGCAGATAGAGCTCTTCGGCCTGGCGCTCGACCATTACAGGCTCGATGTCGGTTCGTATCCGACGAGCTCCCAGGGGCTCGAGGCCCTGAGAAGGCGGCCCGTGGGTGTCGAGAGGTGGTATGGGCCTTACCTAAAGAAGGAGATACCTAGGGACCCATGGGGGCGCGACTACGTCTACATATCACCGGGCAGGCACGGAGACTACGATATCATTTCCTACGGTGCCGACGGTCTGCCGGGCGGAGAAGGTGAGAACCGGGATGTGGTGAGCTGGAAAGGGCTGGAGTAGGGGAGCCTCGTGGTGTCCGGTGTGAAGTTACAGGGCTCAGGTTCAAGTGGTTCGGAAAAGGGGTTCACCCTCTTCGAGCTTCTCGTGGTCATCGTTATAATCTCCATCTCGCTGGCCATCTGCACCGTTGCCCTGGCACCGGGGTTGGGCGGTGCGGTAAGTAGGACCTCCGCAAAGAGGGTCGCCACGACCCTTGCCCGTGCAAGGAACCTTGCCGTAAGCGAGGCACGCCCGTACTACGTGCATCTTTCGGAAGACGGGCTCAGGATCGTGGCCTACGATGGCACGCTGAAAGAGCGGGTCTCGCTGCCGCGCGGTACGAGCATAGGCCCCGGGGGCGGATCTACCGTCTCGTTCTATCCTCGCGGCGGCTCCAGCGGCGGCAGTTTCGAGGTCCTGGATACGGAGACCGGCAAGAGGCGCCATTCTATAACCGTTGATCCGGCTACAGGTAGGGTAAGGGTCCTATGAAGCCGTTCCATGGCACAGACAGCGGATTCTCCCTTCTGGAGGTGGTCGTGGCCCTTGCGATCTTCGGTGTGGGCATACTGATCGTTCTGGGCCTCTTTTCCGGCGGGCTGCGCTCGGCAAGGGTAACCGAGGAGTCAACGAGGGCCGTCATCCATGCCAGGGAAAAGATGGCCGTAGCGCTACTCCGTGCCGAACTGTCGGAGGGGACGACAGCCGGTACGACGGATGACGGATTCAAGTGGTCGGTGGAGGTGAGCCGGCCCGACTTTGCCGAAGACTACGGTCCATTCAATGTGCTCAAGGTCGTTACGAGGGTTACCGACCCCGGTGGGCGCGTGGACGCGGTCCTTGAGACATTCAAGGCCGTCACGGCCGGCCGGAGAGAGGGTAGCCTGTAAGGAATCATGCCATGCGTTCCCGTTCCATCACCAAGGAGGCGCACCGCCCGGTGTCACGACATGAATCCTTGCACGCAGCACCCTACGAGACCGGTGACGAGATGGGAGGGGCGGGCTTCACCCTGATAGAGGTCCTGCTCGCCCTGGCGATAGTTGGAGTGCTGCTCGTTCTGCTGCTTTCCTCAGTCAGATTGTCGGTAAGGTCATGGGACAAGGGCGGCGGAGTTGCGGACGCATCCGGTGCATCAAGGATGCTTGTCTCACTCTTGTCGAATGATATAGGCTCGGCTTTTCCTTATCTCCTGAGGGAAGGGGGCGTCAAAAAGTACCTTTTTTTCGGCGGCGGCAAGGACCTCGGCTTTGTTACGACCGCACGCAGAGGTGGGCCGGGCGTGCCTTTCGGCGGCCTGAGATGGGTCTACTACTCGGTGAGGGAAGGTGGGCTGACAGTGCGCGAGAAGGCGCTCCCTGCCCCTGATGTAACGGATGACTCGGGCGGCAGGCTCATGGAGGTGGGGCCGTCTGTAAGGGATGTATCCTTCGAATACCTGGATTCAGGGCGGTGGGAAGACGCCTGGGATGCGACGGCGAAGAAGAGGCTTCCGCAGGCGGTGAGGGTCGGGTTGCGCTTCAGGGACGACAGGCAGCCGCTTCGGCTCACGGTGCCGCTGGGCATATACACGGGATACCGCGCTGATTCGCCATGAAGAAGGCAGCTTCCAATGACAGGGGGATGGCGCTTATCATCGTATTGTGGATGACGGCGCTCTTGAGCATGCTCGCAGTCGAGTTCGCCCATTCCATGAGGGTCGAGGTCCACGCGGCTAGAAACTTCAAGAACGAGGTCAGGGCTTACTACCGCGCCCTCGGTGCGGTAAACCTGGCGCTGGCGGAGATAGGGAACGATTACGACATCGTGTACCTCGACAAAGACGGCGAGGTGGTCCTTGGCAGGAAGAGGGAAGGGGTGATCGAGCCGGTGGAGGTGCAAAGGTCCGTCTCCTTCGAGGACGGCGGTATGCGGTATGCGATCAGCGATGAAATGGGTAAGCTCAACATAAACATGGCATCGAGGGATGCGATCACCGGGCTGCTCCGCTTGTGCGGGGTCGAGGCGGAGGTGAGGGATACGATCGCTGATTCCATTCTGGACTGGAGGGATGCAAACCACGAATTTCACCTGAACGGTGCAGAGGATGACTATTACCTCGCCCTCAGTAAACCGTACGAGGCAAAGGACGGCCCCCTTGACACAACGGAGGAGCTCCTGCTCGTGAGGGGTATGTCACCTGTCATCTTCTACGGTCCGCACGGTGTGCCACCGTGGATGGAAGCAGGGCCGGATCCGGTGCATGATCCCGCTGTACAGGGCTGTGACGGCATAGGCCGGTACATCACCGTGAATGGTAACGGCAAGCTAAACATCAACACCGCCGACGAAAAGGTCCTCGAGGCCGTCTTCGGAAGGGGCAGGGCGTATGAGATAATGCTCAGGAGAGAGTCCTTGGGGTTCTTCGAACACCCGGTCTACGGCGGAACGGTGACTTCGAATGTATTTCTGGTCGACGCCAGGGGAGAGGCGGACGGGCTGGAGGTCGGTGTCAGGGCCGTGGTGGAACGGACACCGGGTACGCAAAGGGTCAGGGTCAGCTATTGGGGTGGAGGATAGCATGCGCCCGAGCCGGAGGGGGCTTGCGTGTGGTGAGGTCCATTGGAATCGAGGTCAGGAGAGATAGCTGGGTGGTTACGGTCCTTGAGGCGGGCCGTTCGGGTGTAAGGGTCGAGAGTAGCCGCTCGATCGCTGGCCCAGTTGCAGATAGGATCGACGAGCTCGGGGAACTCCTGTCCCAAGGCGGGCTCAAGGGGTGCCGTATCGGGGTCGGGTTACCCAGGGACCGGTACATCTCCAGGGTGCTTCGCGTGCCGGCCCCTGATCATAAGGCGATAGAAGGGGTGGTGCGGTTCGAGCTGGAACGCCACATCCCTTTTCGGATGGACGAGGTGTGTTACGGCTTCCAGGTCCTCGGCAGTGACAGGGGCCTGTTCAACGTCCTGGTTACGGTCGTCGGGAAGGAGTCGCTGGACGATTTGCTGGAGCCGTTCAAGGGGTTGAACGCTCGTGCCCTTCATGTCGGAACCACCGCTACCTCCCTCTTCAACGCGCTCTACCAGTGGGATGCTCTTCCGCAAGGCGAAAGGTTCTTCCTTGTTTATGTGCGCGAGGAGGTTGTCACCATAGATTCCTTCGCTGGTTGCGTGCCAGTTGATTCGCGCGAGGTCACCAGATGCGGGGAAGACCGGAAGGTGTGGATGGAAGGGCTTCGAAGGGAGCTCAAGTTGGCTGCACGCGTCATGCAGGAAACAACGGGGGGCGGAAGGCCGCAGGATTTGCTGGTTGTAAGCGAGGTCCCGCTGGGGGATGACTTCTTCTCCGCGCTCGGCGGCCTTACTGGGCTGCCTGTCAGGCACGTGAGGCCTTCGGAGTTCGGGCTCGGGGCCAATGCCCTTGCATCCGCCGGCACGGCCCTCGGTGCGCTTGGAAGGGGACGGCTTTCCACGAACCTTCCGCTGCCTGGCGGGGCTACGCTGCGCAGGCCGGCTGCCGGGCGGACAGCGCTCCTTGCCTGCATTACGGTGCTGCTCTGGGCGTTGGTAGGGGTCTCCTACCTTGCATCCGACCTTCTGACCCTCAGGAGGTTGGATGCAGCGGTCGAGTCGCTGAGGGATGATACGGCGAGGCTTCGCGGACTTTCCGAAAGCTTGAGGGAGCTGGACAGGCGCATCAAGGTGCTCGAAGCATCTGACGGCGTGGCCGCCCCGGGTCCGCTCGATGTGCTGAAGGAGCTGACCCGGCTGCTGCCCGACGGCACGTGGCTCACCGGCTTTGAATACAGAGACGGCGTGGTCTATATCGACGGCCGTTCGGACCGGGCCTCTTCGCTCATACTCTTGATGGAACGAGCCGGACTGATCGAGGACGTGGAATTCCTCGGCAAGATCACCAAGGGACGCGACGGCAAGGAGCGGTTCAGCATAAAGGCCAGGGTCAAAGGGTATGTCGGTAAAATATGATACATGGAAAAACACCGTTTCGTCTCTTTCCCAGTCGCTTCAGAGGCTCGGGCAGCACGGCAGGTTCACGCTGCCGGGGGTGTTGATCGCCGCCGGGCTGCTCATCTTGCTGTTATTTAGGATCGGCTACGGCTACCACGCGGCTTTACGGAATGACATTGAGGCGAAAAGAGGGCTCTACGAGGCATCTGCGGCGATGCTCGCGGATGCCGGGCGGATAGAGGATCGCCTGAAACGTGCGCGGGGCAGGATCGAGGATCTGGAGAAGGGTCTCCTGCCCGGCACAAAGCCCCCGGTGGGGGCCGCGAGGCTGCAGGAGGAGGTCAAATCCCTGGCGGACAGGAGCGGTGTAACCATATCCTCCTCAAGGGTGCTTTCGACGAGAAAAGAGGGCATATACACGAAGGTCCCTGTGGAGTTCAGGTTCAGGGGCGGGCTTCCCGGGGTGTTGAAGCTCCTTTACGGCATACGTTCTTCGCCTATCCTCATGGGGGTGGGTACCCTAAGGATAAAGGCCCTGGGTGATAAGAATCCGCAAAAGCTCGATGTTGTCATGCTGGTTGAAGGCGTGATGAAGAGTGGGTGAGAGGGGATATGGCGGAAAGCGGCGGGACGGGAAGGTACCTCCGTATGCGGTGGGAGCAAAGGCGGCTGCGATCTATCCTTGAGGCCGGGGAGAAGATCCTTTCGCCGGCCCTTGCGGCGTTGGCCGCCGTCGCCTGTGGGTGGCTCTTGATTATATGGTGGCCGTCTTCGCAGCCGCCACCCCGCGGGGAAGCCAGGCCGCCGGAGGCGGCGGTTTACGCCGCAAGGCCTCTGCCCCCGCTTTCCTCCTACAAGGTGATCGTCGAAAGGGATATCTTCTCGCCCGTGCGTCGCGGCCGCGAGCGGTCATTTGACGGCACGGTAAGGCCGGTCCCCTCTGTGATACGGCCCCCTTCGGGGCTCGATCTCGTTGGAACCGTATTGCTGGGGACAAAGAGGGTTGCGATAATGCGCGCCGGCGGCCCTGGAGGCAGGCCGGGCGAGTACGTGGTCGGGGACACGGTCGCCGGATACACGGTACGGGACATACAAAGGGACAGGGTCGTGCTTGAAAGAGGGGGCAGGAGCTTCGAGGTGACAATGAGGATGGATTCCGCGTTGCGACCGGCATCGGCCGGTCGCCCGGGACAGGCGGGGTACGGCAATAAACCGCCAGCTTCTTCACCGGCAAAAGACACTTCGGTATATCACGGACACGCAGGACGGCTCCGATAGGCCCTCTTCGGGTGTATGTGCAGCCGGACGTAACGTACAGGGAAAGCGCCGGATATGCATCGCGATACTTTATTGAGGACGATCCAGCCAGCGGCCGGATTTAGGGCGCTCGTTTTGATGATTGCGATACTCGTTGCCGCTACGGCGGCACCTTCGGTATGGGCACTGGAGGCCCAGGGGTCTGCGGGCACGAACGATGCTCTCCAGACGGACCCAAACGCCGTCCATGCAGGGGATACCGCAGGTGTTGCGCCTGCCGGCGGATCGGGGGAGGATGGTGAAGACAGCGTTCTCCTCAACTTCGTAAACGCCGACATCAAGGAAATCATCCACACCATAAGCGAGATAACCGGAGAAAACTTCATACTCGCCAGCGGCATAAGCGCCAGGATCACCGTCCAGACGAGCACACCCATACCCAGGGACGAGGTCTTCGGCATATTCGAGTCCATACTTGAGGTGAACGGCCTTGCGGCCGTAAGAACCGGTTCTTACTACAAGATCGTCTCAAGCCCCGCGGCGAGGCGGCGGGGTGTGGAGTTCAGGCAAGACACCGCTCCCGAAACAATACCGCCCGGTGACAGGGTGATAACCCAGATCGTGCCGGTGGAGTTCATCTCCTCCGGAGACCTCGTGCCCATCCTCCAGCCCATGCTTTCACAGGCAGGCAGTATCCATAACCACGCAAAGGCCAATACGCTCATAATCACCGACGTCGCATCGAACATAAAGAAGGCGCTCGGGATAATAAACGTGCTCGATGCCGACGCCTTCGAGAGGATGAAGGTTGTGCTCGTGCCCGTCGTCAACGTGGACGTCGCCACGCTCCACAAGGAGCTGACCGACATACTCAACTCACTGGGGATCGGCGGGGATGCCAGACAGCTTTCGGTTGTGCCCATAGACAGGCTTAACAGCCTGATCATACTTTCTTCGAACACGAAGCTCCTTGAATCGGTGAAAGGATGGGCGCAGAGGCTCGACAGGGCGCTCCATCCGGACGATGCATCGATGGCCGGCGATACCGTCGTGCACGTCTACTACGTAAAGAACGACAGCGCATCCAAGATCAAGGCGCTTCTGGACAAGATATTCCTCGCCGGAGAAAAGACCGTCCCCGGAAGGCCTTTGCCCAAGGGTGTCCCCCAGGGTGTCCAGGCCGTGAGGCCCCGCGACGGGATCAGCATCTTTCTCTACGAACCCTTCAACGCCCTCATAATACAGGCCTCGCAACGCGATTACCGTACCATAATGAAGGTCATAGAGGAGCTCGACCGCTCGCCGAAGCAGGCGTTGATAGATACGCTCATAGTCGAGGTTAAGCTCGATGAGAGCACCAAGTACGGGATTCAGTGGTCTCTTCTCACCGGTAACTTCAACCTGCAGCAGAATACCGGGATATTTTCGGACACCGTAAACACCCCGGGCGCCCCCGTATCAACGCCCGCCGGAAAGAGCACGCCCTCAGGGCTCTCGGTCTTTGTTACGGACTCGAGCAGGTTCTTCGGCGTGCTGCAGGCCCTGGCCACCGAGGGGAAGGTAAATGTGCTCAGCAACCCGCACATCATCGTAAAGAACTACGAGAAGGCCTCGATCAACATCGGGAGCGACGAGCCCATCGCCACCCAGAGCACCCAGACCGCCGTTACCGGAACGACCGGGCTCATACAGTCCATAGAGTACAGGAAGACCGGCATCATTCTCACCGTGTCTCCCCAGATAACCGAGGGAGGAATGGTCGCCCTCAACATACGTCAGGAGATAAGCGACAAGTCGACCGACAGGACCGTGGGCGCGGGGACGTTCCCATCGTTCTCGAAGCGGGAGGTGGAGACGTCCGTGGTCGCAAGGGACGGTGCGACCATCGTCATCGGCGGCCTAATTCAGGAGAAGAAGGAGAAGTCCTCCTCCGGCATACCGATACTCAAGGACATACCCATACTCGGGCACCTCTTCAGGTTCAAGACCGATACCGTCGGAAAGACCGAGCTCGTGATACTGCTTACACCGAAGATCATCGCAAACCCTGAGGAGGCCGCCTCGGCAACCGGCGAGTTGAGGGACAAGCTCAAGGGGCTCAAGAAGCTCCTGAAAAGGGGGGATGCGGCCGCCTCCGGGTCCGACCGGCAGGATCCGGCTCCGGACCTCTGACCGGCACTCTGCTCTGGCGGTCCGGCTCAGGCACATGGCCGGCGCCGGACAGCAGTATATCGAGATAGAGCGGATCAATGAGCTGGAAAAGGAGCAGACTACGGCATAGAGCAGGCATACCGGATAGGGGCACCATAAATGTGCGAAAAATTCCGGACACCACCGATCATGCCGACCCGGCGAAATCCCTTGACATCACCTCCTCTTTTATATATGATTAAATATTAAAATTCCCTGCAGCTTGCTTCAGGTAATCTTTGCATCTAAGGGATCGATTAAACTTCGCTCGCCGACCCCGTAGCCCGCTTCGGGGGCGCTCGCGATTCATGTTCACATACACGGAGGACGGAGATGTACGCAGTTGTCAGGACAGGCGGAAAGCAGTATACGGTAAGGGAGGGAGATATCCTCAACGTCGAGAAGCTTCCCGGCGAGGCCGGATGTACGGTGGAGCTGAAGGACGTGCTTGCGGTCGGCGAGGGCGGGGAGCTCAGTGTCGGGGCCCCGGTTGTGGAGGATGCGGCCGTGGTATGCGAGATAGTAGGACACGGAAAGTCAAAGAAGGTGGTGGTCTTCAAGAAGAAGAGGAGAAAGGGTTATGCGAAGAAACAGGGCCACCGCCAGGAGTATACGAGCTTAAGGGTCAAAGAGATAAGGGCTTAAGGAGGAAACGAAGTTGGCACATAAGAAGGCTGGAGGAAGTTCAAGGAACGGCAGGGACAGTCAGGGCCAGAGGCGCGGGGTGAAGCGCTACGCGGGCCAGGCCGTAAGGGCAGGCTCCATAATCGTACGTCAGTTGGGGACCAGGATACACCCGGGCCTGAACGTTGGCATGGGTAAGGACTACACCATATTCGCAAAGATCGACGGGGTGGTGGAGTTCAGGGACAGCGGCAACAAGAAGGTCGTAAGCGTATTGCCGCTGTAAGGTTCCCGGCTGTTTTCCCCGGAAGCGCGCAGCGGCCGCAGCCTGTCGCACCTGGATGCGCAGTGCAGAGATCTTCGCGGCCTGTGGCGGTAGCTTTGGAGCTCGATCGGCGGACTGAACCTGTGAAAACAACCGGTGTGCAAGGGCGAAGAAGAGAGGTACTGCTTCTCATTTTCGCCCTTTTTGTTTTTTTGTATCTTGGTTCTTAGTATATGAACTTCATAGATGAGGTGAGCATAGTCGTCAAGGCCGGAGACGGAGGAAGGGGATGCGTAAGCTTCCGGAGGGAGAAGTACGTGCCCAGGGGCGGACCCGACGGCGGTGATGGCGGCGACGGCGGCGACGTCATAATACGCGCCGAATCCAGGATAACGAGCCTCATAGATCTCCGGTACCGTCGTCGCTATACGGCCCAGAGGGGGCAGCACGGCATGGGCAGCGACCGCCACGGCAAGAACGGCCGTAGCGTGACCATAAGGGTTCCCGTGGGAACGGTCGTCAAGGACGAGGAGACAGGCGAGGTCCTTGCCGACCTTACCCGAGACGGTCAGGAGTTCGTCTGCGCGCGCGGCGGCAGGGGCGGTAAGGGAAACGCCCGTTTTGCCACACCCACCAACCAGGCTCCGAGGTATGCTCAACCGGGCGAAGAGGGCGAGGAGAGGCACCTAAGGCTTGAGCTCAAGCTGCTTGCCGATGTGGGGATCATAGGTTTTCCAAACGCCGGCAAGTCCACGCTCATAGCCCATATATCCGCGGCAAGGCCCAAGATCGCGGACTATCCCTTTACTACCCTTGTGCCCAACCTCGGTGTCGTCAGGTACGGTGACTTCGGCGGGTTCGTGGTCGCAGACATACCCGGGCTCGTAGAGGGCGCGCACAGGGGAAAGGGGCTTGGAACGAGGTTTCTAAAGCACATAGAGCGGACCTCCGTCTTTATACACCTCCTCGACCTCTCACCCGCGACCGGCAGGGATCCGCTCGAGGATTACAGGATCGTGAACGAGGAGTTAAGGCTCTTTAATCCCGAGCTCGCCCAGAGGCCGCAGGTTGTCGCCCTCAACAAGGTGGACATCACCGGGGCCCGCGAGAGGGCGGTCGAGTTGTTGAAATTTTTCAACGCCAAAGGTATAAAGGTACAGGCGATATCGGCTGTGACCGGCGAGGGGCTCAAAGAGCTCGTGGACTACGTCGGCTCCATGGTGGAGAGGCTCAGGAAGGAACGGACCGGATGATGCGGAGGATAGTAAAGAGGGCCAGAAGGATAGTGGTGAAGGTAGGCAGCTCGGTCCTTGTCGGCTACGGAAGCGGAACCGGTGCACGGGTGCGTACTGTCATCTTCGACCGTCTCGCCGAGGAGATACACCTTGCAAAGAAAAGCGGCAGGACCGTTGTGCTCGTCTCATCTGGCTCCATTGCAATGGGTATGGAGAAGCTTGGATACCGGGAACGTCCTGCGACCATACCGGAGAGGCAGGCGGTGGCCGCGGTGGGACAGGTGGACCTGATGGCCCGTTATGACGCAGCCTTTCACGCATTCGGAGAGGAGGTGGCGCAGGTCCTTCTGACCCACGACGACCTTGCCGACAGGAGACGTTTTCTGAACGCGCGCAATACACTCTCGACTCTCCTCGGGGCAGGGATCGTTCCGGTGATAAACGAAAACGACACCGTTTCGGTGGATGAGATCAAGTTCGGGGACAATGACAACCTTTCGGCCCTTGTGGCCAACCTTGCGGAGGCCGATCTCTTGGTGATCCTGTCGGATATAGACGGTCTGTACAGCAGAGACCCCAAGGCCGATCCCTCGGCCGAGAAGATTTCTCTCGTCGAGGATATCGACTCACTGAAGATCGATCTCGTATCGACCGGTACGAGTTTTTACGGGACAGGGGGGATGGCCTCGAAGCTCGAGGCGGCAAGAAAGGCTGCCCACTTCGGATGTGCAACCATTGTCGCAAGGGGTACGGACAAGGGGGTCCTTGCGCGGATCCTTGCTGGCGAAGACGTGGGCACCCTCATACTGCCCGAAGAAGACCGTCTTACGAGCAAGAAGCACTGGATAGCGTATTCGACCCGTCCTACGGGCAGGGTCTACGTCGACGACGGTGCAAGGGTTGCGCTCCTTGAGAGGGGAAAATCACTTCTGCCCTCCGGCGTGGTAAGGGTGGAGGGCAGGTTCGATGCCGGTGAAGTGATACATTGCGTTGACACCAGCGGGATGGAGTTCGCAAGGGGTGTGGTGAACTACAGTTCTGCCGAGATAGACAGGTTGAAGGGGCTGAGGACGGACAGGATAGAGGAGGTCCTCGGCTACAAGGTCTACGACGAGATAATACACAGGGACAACCTGGTCGTGCTTTGAACATGCATCGCGAGCGCCTGTCTGCCGTACCGGGACAGGCAGGCATTCCCTGCGGCTTGCCGCGGGGAGCTCAACGACCGGGCGGCCATACCATTATAAGGAGAGCATTATGAACGTAAGAGAGCTGATTCACGACATCGCCGTATCCGCGAGGGATGCCTCGAGGCTGCTTGCAAGGCTGGAAGGAGGGGTGAAGGATAGGGCGCTCAGAAGGATGGCCGACGATCTGGAGGCCAACGCCGCTTTTCTCAAGGAGGAGAACCTGAAGGACCTCGAATCGGCCCGGAAGAGCGGACTCAAGGGGGCCATGGTAGACAGGCTCACCCTCTCCGACAGGGTCATCGAGTCCATGGCGCGGGGGCTCAGGGAGGTGGCGGCGCTGCCTGACCCAGTCGGAGAGGTGACCCGCATGTGGAAGAGGCCCAACGGGCTCAGGGTGGGCAGGGTGCGCATCCCGCTGGGGGTCATAGGCATCATATACGAGTCCAGGCCCAATGTGACCGCGGATGCCGCCGGATTGTGCCTCAAGTCGGGCAACGCCGTGGTCCTCAGGGGAGGAAGCGAGGCCATAAACTCCAACATGGCCATCGCCGGCATACTGAGGGCGGCCTGCAAGGCCGAGGGGGTGCCGGAGCGTGCCATACAGGTCGTACCCACGGTCGAGAGGGAAGCGGTACTGGAGATGCTCGTCTGCGAGGATTACATAGACCTCATAATCCCGAGGGGGGGCGAGGGGCTCATAAGGTTCGTTGTGGATAACTCAAGGATACCTGTCATAAAGCACTACAAGGGGGTGTGCCACGTCTTCGTGGATGCATCCGCGGACATGGAGATGGCCTGCGAGATAGCGTTCAACGCGAAGGTGCAGAGGCCCGGGGTATGTAACGCCATGGAGACGCTCCTGGTTCACAGGAAGATAGCCCGGGACTTCCTGCCGGAGATATACAAGAGGTACAGGGAGGCGGATGTCGAGGTCCGCGGTTGCCCGGTGACCAGGGATATATTGGAGGATGTGAAGGAGGCGACCGACGAGGATTGGACCGAGGAGTACCTCGATCTCGTGCTCGCGGTCCGTGTAGTTGAAGACATCGACGAGGCCATCGCTCACATCGAAAGGTACGGCTCGCTTCACACAGAATCCATAGTCACCAACGACTACTCCAACGCCAGGAGGTTCCTCGACGAGGTCAACTCCTCCACGGTCATGGTAAACGCCTCGACCAGGTTCAGCGACGGTTACGAGCTCGGACTCGGGGCGGAGATAGGCATATCCACTACCAAGCTTCACGCCTTCGGCCCGATGGGATTGGAGGACCTCACGACCCGGAAGTTCGTGGTCTACGGTCAGGGCCAGATAAGGAAGTAGCGGCGCATCCATCGGGCCACCGGCCGCTTTTGACATTTCGGAACTCTTTGGTAGAATTCCTAAAGGGTCGGTTTGTCATCACCTCCATCCATGTACATCCTTCATCCGCGTCTGCGGAACACCTCATCACCCGAAGCCTATCCTGAAATACAAAGGGGGCGCCTTATATGGCGGTAAAGGGCAGGTTGCAGGACATGGCCCTCATCGATATCCTGCAGATACTACACGCAGAGCGCAGGACAGCGGGGATACATCTGGGCAGCGAAAGGGGGTATGGAGAGGTCTATATGAAGGACGGCGAGATCGTTCATGCGTTGTACAGGGATCTTGTCGGCGGAGAGGCGCTCTGTTACCTTCTTGCATGGACCGAAGGGGACTTCGATGTCGAGGACGACGAGAGTCCTCCCGGGCAGTCCGTTGCAGAGGACTTTGACCGCCTGCTCGGAGAGGGGTTCAAGCGGCTCGAAGAGGCCAGGGCAAGAGGGCTGGAATCAAGGGGCTACGGTGAGGACAGGGAGTCCGTAATGCTCATAAATAAGCTCCTTGAGATGGGTATCCTCGAGAAGGCGGGGGAGAGTAGATGAAGGCGGCTCAGAAGAATGTGGCGATCATAGGGGCGAACAAGGAAGGGCTAGGCATACTGCCCGTGATCCTTCAGGATCCGGCCACGAGGCTTGCGATGATAGCCGACCCCAACCCCGACGCCATGCTCTTCAAGCTCATGGAGCTCGGCTACAGGCTTTCGGCCGCTACAACATAAAGGTCACCTCCAACCTCATGGACCTCAAGAAGGTGTACGGGGTAAACGTCATCATAAACGCGCGCCAGGATCCGGTGATCGAAAGGTTCCTGGAGGAGCCGGAGTTCAGGGACGTCGAGAAGTACTCGCCGATGAGCGCCAAGCTTCTGTGGGGAGTGAGGGCAGCTACCGCTGCGGAGGAAGACAGGGAAGCCGGAGTACGCCACACCTCGCTTCTTACTTCGCTCAGGGATCTCGTTGACGCCGTAAGGCTTACGAGCGACCGTACGGAGCTTCTCTCCGACATACTCGACCTCGCAATAGAGACCACGCATGCCGAAAGCGGCTCCATAATGCTGCTGAGCCCGCAGGAGGATGTGCTGAGGATGGAAGTGGCGCGGGGGCTCGATGAGGAGATCGTAAGAAAGGTGAGGGTGGCCCTCGGCGAGGGTGTCTCCGGCAGGGTCGCAAAGGAGTGCAAGCCGGTCATCATCTCCGGCAAGGCCAAGGATGAGGAGTTTTTCAGGCTGAAGAAGAGGAGGGACGTGAAAAACTCCATGTGCGTGCCGCTTATCGTCGGTTCAAGGGCGATAGGCGTCATAAACGTGAATACAACCGAAGCGGCGCATACCTTCAGCGAGGACGATCTCGCCTTCCTGACCACGTTGGCCGGCCTTGCGGCGGAGGTCATACAGCGCTCGAGCGAGTTCGAGGAGCTCAGGGTTGATGCCGCGAAGTTCGCCCTTTGGAAGGAGCTCGAGGTGAGCATGTCCGCGCACAAGCCGCTTCACAAGCGCCTGAACATGGTCTGCAGGAAACTTTCCGACCTCGTCCCTGGGCTCACATGCTTCATTTACCTGTACGATGAGGAGAGGAAGAGGCTTTTTCTGAGGTCCTCCAGCACGAGACACGCACCGACCGAGCCCGTGCTCGCGCTTGCCTATGGAGAGGGGATAGAGGGGTGGATGATAGACAACATGAAAGAGGTGATCCTCGTGGACAGGACCGACGAAGGGGTGCTCAAGAGGAGTTACATGGCCCTGCCCATGACGGCCAAAGGCCATCTGGTGGGGGCCTTCACCGGACAGATGATATCGAGCCGGGGGCTTTCCAAATACAACGAGGCGTTCCTCAAGGATATCGTCTCGCTCATTTCCGAGCGTGTCTATATCAACAAAAAGAACGAGGATGAGATGTCGAGCACCAGGAAGATAGTCGCTGTCGATGAGACCGGGCTTGAGCTCATCTCCATGAAGGGGACGAGGAGGCTCCTTGATTTGATAGTCACTGCCTCGGCCGATATACTCGGCGCAGAGGGGGCCTCGCTCCGGGTTAGATCAAGTGGAGCCGGGGTCCTGACCACAGCGGCCACCTCCGGGCTGGACAGTAGGAAGGTCCGGGACTACTTCGCACCCATAGAGACAGAGACCGTCCATGAGGCGCTGAGGAAGGGGGAGATCGTCCTTAGGGAGTTCTCTGACGAGGTCAGTCCGTACATAAGAGGAGTGCTCGCCTGTCCGCTCAAGGCGGACGGCGAGGTTGCCGCCGTACTTACGCTCTTCAACAAGTTCGAGGAGATGAGCGCCTATCCGTGTGCATTCACAAGGAGTGACGCCGGGGTGCTCACGAGGTTCGCGGTGTACATGGAGAAGGTGCTTGATGACATAATCGAGGTGTCCGCAGCCTGCGATGACTGGGATGTTGTAAGCCCGCAGCTCTTTCGCAGAAGGGTGGAGGAGGAGCTTGACCGTGCGCGCAGGCTCGATAAAAAGGTAGTGCTTGTTACCGTGAAGGTGAACGGTCTCAAGGGGGTTGCGGGGCAGGAAAAGGACGAGTTCATAAGAAAGCTCCTGAGCTTCGTAAGTGAGAAGACAAGGAGCTTCGATACGGTTGCGCTCCTCGATGAAGAGACCATCGGGATACTCTATCCAGAGGCCGACGAGGGTGTTACCCGCGCCTTGGGAATGACTGTGTTCGCAGAGAGGCCTCCGGAGTTCGGCAGGGGCATGTACTTCGGCCATGCCACCTGTCCGGTCGACGGTCTCACCTTTGACGAGCTTTTGGATAAGGCCTCGGTCCAGGCAAGGATGAACCTGCACAGAATTTGAAGGTGCGCTGCGGAGAGGCTTCGGCCAAGATATTGCGCTGCGCGTGGACCGCTATCCAAAGATATTCTTTATGAAGAACCAGACATTCTCCTTTCTTTCTCCGAAACGCCTGAGCACATAGGCAAGCCACTCCGGCCCGTAGGGCACGTAGACCCTCACCGTGTAGCCCTCTTCCACGAGCCTCTTCTGAAGCTTTCTCTTTATTCCGAGAAGCATCTGGAACTCGAACGAATCCTTCGGGATCCCGTGCAGGCCGGTGAAGTCCATGGCCTCATCGATCAGCCTTTCATCATGTGTTGCAAGGGCCGGGCGGTTGCCCCGGAGTAGGAGCTCCTTCATGAGCCTCGAGTAGTTTTCGTCGACGTCCCTCTTGGACTCGAAGGCAACATCCGGAGGCTCCTTGTAGGCCCCCTTGACAAGCCTCACGCTCGCCCCTCTCTGTATGAGGAGCGCTACGTCCCGCTCGCTCCTGCGAAGGCACGTCTGGATGGCTATGCCGATGTTTTGGTACCTTTCCCTGAGGCCGAGGAAGATGTCGATCGTTGCCTGCGTGTAGGCAGAGCCTTCCATGTCGAAGCGGACGAAGTTGTTCAGCGCGTGGGCCTTTTTTATTATCCGTTCGACGTTGTCCCTTGCAAGCTCGGGTGAGATGTCAAGCCCCAGATGGGTCAGCTTCAGTGACACGCCGGAGTTGACACCGGCCTTATTTATTTCCTCGAGGAGGTGAAGGTACTCCTCCACCCCATTTTCCGCTCCGGCCTCGTCCTCTACGTTCTCTCCGAGGTTGTCTATGGTTGCGAGTATTCCGTGGGCGTTGAGCTCCTCGGCGACCCTCACGGCATCCTCTCTCGCCTCTCCGGCTATGTATCTCTTTGCAAAGAAGGATAGGATGTCTTTCACTTCGATATGTCTGCCCGGGGAAGACTACTCGAGTCCCTTGAGAAAGTCCTCTACAACGCCCCTGAGCCCAGGTGCGCCTACGTCCTTCACCTCGTAACGGACCCTCACGAAGGGCTTGTTTATATGTACGATATCGGACAGGTCCACGGGGGTTGCGACGAGCACCACCTCCGCCGGTGTGGCGTTTATCGTCTCTTCGAGCTCCTTGATCTGCGAAGGGCTGTACCCCATGGCAGGAAGCAGGTTTTCCAGGGCCGGATACCTTCTTAGCGTCTCCCTTATGCTTCCGACCGCATACGGGGCGGGGTCCACGGCCACGGCGCCGCAGGCCCTGGCGGCTATGGTGCCTGCGCCGAAGGTCATCCCCCCGTGGGTGAGCGTTGGACCGTCCTCTATGACCAGGACGTTTCTGCCCTTTACGGCATCTTGATCCTCGACCGTAACCTCGGACGATGTCTCTACCACCCGGGCGGTGGGGTTTACGGTCCTCACGTTGGTCCTTACCGCCTCTATGTCAGCAGCCCTTGCGTTGTTGACCTTGTTTATGACGATGCATCCAGCCCTCCTGAGATTGGCTTCTCCTGGGTAATAGCTCGTCTCGTGGCCCGGCCTCATGGGATCGACCACCACCACTTCGAGCGACGGCCTTATGAAGGGCAGGTCGTTGTTGCCGCCGTCCCATATGATTATGTCGGCCTCCTCTTCAGCCCTCTTGAGGACCTCCGCGTAGTCCACCCCTGCGTAGACGACCACACCCGACTTCACGAGATGCTCGTACTCCTCCATCTCCTCGATGGTGCATCCGGCCTCCTTCATCTCCCCTACCGAGGCAAACCTCTGTACCCTCTGTCTTACGAGGTCGCCGTAGGGCATGGGATGGCGTATCGCAACGGGCCTCTTGCCGCACTCCTTTATGATACCGGCGATGAACCTCGAGACCGCGCTCTTGCCGCAGCCGGTCCTGACCGCACATACCGATACGACCGGCCTTGTTGAATCAAGCATTGTACGGTCGGCGCCCAGGATCATGAAGTCCGCGCCCGCGGCCGTAACAAGCGAGGCCCTGTGCATCACGTACTCATGCGAAACGTCGCTGTAGGCAAAGACAACGGTATCGGCACGGTACCGCCTGATGATCTCCGGCAGCTCATCCTCCGGGTGTATGGGTATGCCTTCCGGATAGCGGGGACCTGCAAGCTCGGGTGGATACCTTCTTTCGTGGATGAAAGGGATCTGTGTGGCGGTGAAGGCCACAACCTCGGCCGAAGGATCGTCCCTGAAGCAGAGGTTGAAGTTGTGGAAGTCCCTGCCCGCAGCACCCATTATGATGATCCTTCTCTTATCCAGTGCAGGGAGTGGTTCTTTCATCTCCTAACCCGTGGAGGCGGATCCAAGCGCCTCTTCGAATATTGCAAGCGCTTCATCCATCTCCTCCTTTTTGATTATAAGCGGGGGCATGAAGCGTACGACGTTTTTGTACCTGCCGCACTCGACTACTATGAGCCCCCTTTTCTCGCACTCCGTAAGGACCCTCCTGGTGAGCCCTGCATCCGGTTCCTTGCCCTCACCGACAAGCTCCACCCCTATCATGAGCCCCAGGCCGCGTACGTCTCCCATGGAGGGGTGTCTTTGCTTCAGCTCGTTCAGCCTCTCGAGCGCGTATTCCCCAAGCCTGCGGGCGTTATCCACGAGCCCTTCGCCCTCGATCGTATCGACGGTTGCGCATGCAGCGGCGCAGCTTACGGGATTCCCACCGAAGGTGGTCCCGTGCGCCCCCGGGCTCCAGCCTGACATGATCCGTCTCGTGGAGGCCACAGCGCTCAGCGGGAAGCCCGACGCGATGCCCTTTGCAAGCGCCATTATATCCGGCCTGATATCGAAGTGCTCACAGGCGAACCACCTGCCGGTCCTTCCGAAGCCGGTCTGTACCTCATCGGCCACGAAAAGTATCCCGTGGCCTGTGCAGATCTCCCTCAGCCTCTTCATGTACCCGATGGGCGGTACCACGTAGCCGCCTTCACCGAGTACCGGCTCTATTACGACGCAGGCCACCTCGTCCGGCGAAACGAGGGTTTCGAAGATACCCTCGAGGTAGCGGAGGCAATCGATTGAGCATTCGTCCGGGTTCCTGCCCATGGGGCAGCGGTAGCAGTAGGGGTAGGGTGCATGGAAGACTGACGGTAGAAGCGGGTGGTAACCCTTTCTGTACCTCGAACTCGAGGAGGTAAGCGCCAATGCCCCGGTGCTTCTGCCGTGAAAGCTGCCGGTGAACGCGATTATGGCCTGCCTGCCGGTTGCATGGCGCGCAAGCTTTACCGCGCCCTCGACCGCCTCGGCGCCGCTGTTTGAAAAGAAGAACATATCTATTCCGTCCGGGGTCTTTTCGGCAAGCCTCTCGGCAAGCTCCACCACGGAGTCGTAATAGAAGATGCAGCCCGAGTGTATGAGCCCTTCGATCTGCTCCTTCGCCGCCGCCACTACGGCGGGATGGCGGTGTCCGATGTTCGTTGTGGCAAGGCCCGATGCGAAGTCCAGGTACCTTTTTCCATCGATGGATTCAACGTAGGCCCCCTCGGCCTTCTTTACGGTGATGGACGTGTGGAAGACCAGGGCCGGGGTCAGTACCTTTTCCGCTCTGGCTTTCAGTCCCTCTGTCATGGTCGGTCAGTCCTGTGCTATGAGCTCGGGTTCGCATAGAAGTGTGTCGTATACCGCTATCCGCCCGCACTTTCTGCAGATGTATTCCATCGAGTCAAGCATCTTCGTGCATACGTGTCTCGGGTCGTCGACCTCCTTTTCGCAGAACTCGCATGTATACGGGCCGAGGTCACTGTTCGGATGGCATAGGTGCCCGTGTCCGCTTGCGAGTATTCCGCACTCAGGGCACTTGAATGTCTGTACGTACTCGGTCATCTATCGCTCCTTTCCCTTAGGCTTTGTCAACCGAAGATCTCTTTTCTCACTTCGTTGAGCTTCGTGAGGTGTTTCTTCTCCTCCTGGATTATCCTGTTGACCACACCACGGTCCTTTTCGCGCACCATCGACAGCAGTTCGTAGTAGAAGAGCAGCGAGTCCTTTTCCATCTTTATCGCATACTCGAGGGCCTCCTTTTCTCCGCCCACCGTGTTGGCAAGAACCTCCCCCTGGTCGGCGGCTGTAAACACCTCAGAATCTGCAAGTGCATTTATGTACAGCCGGGCCTCCTCGGCATAAGGGTCGAGGACGGCCTGGGACGCCTCGGGATCGAGTCCCTTCAGAAGCCCCTTGAAGTACTCGGTGTGCCTTTTCTCCTCCTCCACCAGGAAGGTGAAGATGTCCCTGAGCCTGTCGGACCTGGATGCCCGTGCAGCATCGGCGTAGAATCGTTCGCCGTTCTCCTCGATCCTCAGCGCCATCTCGAGTATCTCGCGCCCGGAAAAATGTACTGGATCCATGTCAACTCCTCCTTAATTGGTAAAGTCGGGCTGATTATAACAAAAAGATAGCGAAAATCAAACCTGCGGCATGACGACAGACGAGCGGGATGCCGCAGACCGCTCTATTCTTCTATCTGCGCCTTTTGCAGCCGTCCGCTGAAGTCGCGGTAAATCACCTTCCACCGGGTAAACATCTCTATAGCACCGCCCCTTCCGCCTGCCTCCCTGTGCCCCATACCGCTCTTCTTTATGCCTCCAAACGGCAGTTGTATCTCCGCCCCTATGGTGGGGGCGTTGATGTACACGATTCCTGCATCGAGGTCCCTTTCGGCGACGGCGCTCTTGTTGACGTCCTGTGTGTATATGGCCGATGACAACCCGTACTCCGAGTCGTTTGCAATGGCTATGGCCTCATCTAGGTCCCTTGCCTTGAGTACCGCGGCCACAGGGCCGAAGATCTCCTCCCTTGCTATCCTCATGGCGGGCGTTACGTCTGCAAAGACGGTCGGTTCGACGAAGTAGCCTTTGGCGTACTCCGCTTCACAAAGCCTGCGTCCACCAGTGATAAGGCGCGCCCCCTCTGATCTTCCGATGTCTATGTATTCAAGGACCTTTTTCATCTGTGACTCGTTGATCAACGGACCGACCTGTGTCTCTTCATTGAGCCCGTCACCGACCCGCAGCCTTCTGGTGGCCTTTATGAAGATGTCGAGAAACCTGTCGTAGACCTTTTCGTGGACTATGATCCTGCTCGCTGCGGTACACCTCTGTCCGGTGGTGCCGAAGGCCCCCCAGATGCAGCCTTCCACGGCAAGGTCGAGCCTTGCGTCATCCATTACGATGATCGGATTCTTTCCGCCCATCTCGCAGGAGACCTCCTTGTCGAGCCCGCTGCAGAGTGTGGCGAGCCTTTCGCCGACCGCGCTCGAGCCTGTGAACGATACGCCGTCTATGCCGTGGTGTGAGGCGAGCACCTCGCCGACCCCCTCGCCGCTGCCATGGACCAGGTTCACCACACCGTCCGGGACGCCGGCCTCTACGAGCAACTCGACGAGCCTGGTCGCGGCCACGGGCGTGTAGCTCGACGGCTTGAAGACCACGGTGTTTCCGCCTATCAATGCCGGTAGAAGCTTCCATGCCGGAATGGCCGTGGGGAAGTTCCACGGTGTTATGAGGGCAAAGACGCCGACCGGCACGCGTACGGACTTGCAATCCTTGGCCGCAAGCTCCGACGGCACGGTCTCCCCGGAAAGGCGCCTGCCTTCGCCAGCCATGTAATACGCCATGTCTATCGCCTCCTGCACGTCGCCAAGCCCTTCCGCCAGGATCTTTCCCATTTCCCGCGTTACGAGCCTGCCGAGCTCCTCCTTGTTCTTGAGTATCAGCTCGGCGGCCCTGAAAAGGATCTCTCCCCTCTTCGGGGGAGGGACCAGGCGCCAGTAGCCGAAGGCATCACGTGCCGCTTTTACCGCCGCATCCACGTCCTCTTTCGTGGACGCAGGCACGGTGCCGACCACATCGTCCGTGTTCGCGGGGTTCACGCTTTTTATGGTTCCGCCGCCTGGCGAGTCCATCCACCTGCCGTTTATGAGGTTTCCATACGTCTTGGCCATGACGACCTCCTTTATTTACAGCGAGACTTACGCCTTTTATAAATCGGCCTTGTGAAAGTATATCAGAGTGCCCGGAGGCGGGCAAGCATCCTGTAAAGAGGGCGTAAACCGGTCGTTGAAGCCCTTGGTGTCTTTTTGTTCCTCCACTGGTACAGGCGAGATGTTTTGTGCTATAATTTTAATAAAGATAAAGGCCGTTTCAGCCAAAACAGCCTAATAGGGGGTGAGGAAGATGTTAGCGCTGTTGACGTTGCTGGTCCTTGGGTTTGCGTTCCTGGCCTACTGGACGGTGCATGACATGAAGGCGATCTTGGAGGGTAAGGAGTTCAGGTTCGGACACAGGTGAATGTCCATGGGCCGGAATGCATAAACCGCCTTGTAACGGCACACCGCCCGGTGTTTGCCGGAAGCTCTCCAGGTCCGCGCCTGGAGAGCTTCAACCGATCCTTGCATTTGAAGGCTCCGCTTCCTTGCCGCAGGTGGAGAGGGGATCTTCAGGTGTAAGGATTTTTTTGTCACTCCCTTCAGCCATTCACCACGCATCGATCCCATACAGCGGGCCGGATGATTTGGACTTGACTCATGGGAATATGATGTTGTATATATTTACTTAAATCCCGGGCTTCCTGTTGAAGCTCGTGCCTACAGCAGGCGTTCTTCAAAGTACATGTGTTAAGACGAGGCGGGAGTAATTCAATGGTAGAATGGCAGCTTCCCAAGCTGCATACGGGGGTTCGATTCCCCTCTCCCGCTCCATTTTTTTGATGTGAGCCAGCCAGTAGCCGGTCCCTGAGATCCCTAACCGGTATGATCTTCCTTAAATCGAGGAGCAGGCCTTGAAGAGCTACAGGAAGGAACTCTGGTTCAACCTGCCCGAAAGGGTGGGGTTTGTGAACATAACTTCCGAGGTCGAGAGGTGCCTTGGTGAGAGCGGGATCACGGAAGGGCTCGTACTTGTGAACGCAATGCACATTACTGCGTCTGTGTTCATAAATGACGACGAGAGCGGGCTCCACGAGGACTACAGAAGGTGGCTCGAAGAGCTCGCCCCGCATGCACCGGTGACACGATACAAGCACAACATGACCGGAGAGGACAACGGGGATGCCCATCTGAAACGCCAGGTCATGGGGCGTGAGGTCGTGGTTGCGGTGACCAAGGGCAGGCTGGACTTTGGCCCCTGGGAGCAGATCTTCTACGGCGAATTCGACGGGAGAAGGAGAAAGAGGGTGCTTGTCAAGATCATAGGAGAGTAGGGAATGCGCAGGATCATAACCCTTACCACCGACTTCGGAGAGAAGGACCCCTGGGTCGGGGCGGTGAGGGGGGTTATACTCTCCATCAACCCGGATGCCGAGCTCATCGACATAACACATCTTGTAAGCCCACAGAACATACTCGAAGGCTCCTTCGTCTTCTCCCAGGCGTATCCCTTCTTCCCCGAAGGTACGATACACGTCGTGGTGGTTGACCCCGGGGTGGGAAGCCGCAGAAGGCCGCTCCTTGTCGAGACCGGCAGGTTCTGCTTCATCGGGCCTGACAACGGGGTCTTCACGCAGGTGCTCAAAGGCGGCGACCTCAGGCGAATAATACACCTTACGAACAGCGAATACTTCCTTGAGGAGGTAAGCGCGACATTCCACGCCAGGGACATATTCGCCCCGTGCGCGGCACACCTGAGCCTCGGGGTTGATCCCGCCTCAATGGGCGAGCCCGTCGAGGATCCGTGCACGCTGGATATAACCGAGCCGGAGCGGACCGAACGGGTTATAAGGGGCGTGATCCTATACGTGGATACCTTCGGCAATCTCATAACCAACATATCCGAGGACGATCTCTCGGCCCTCCTTGAGAGGGGAGAGGTGGATATAGACATAGGGTGGCGTACTTTGAGGGGGCTTGTTGCAAGCTACAGCGAAGGGAAGCCCGGCGAGCCGGTAGCGCTCATAGGCAGTACCCGACGCCTCGAGATAGCCGCCTTCAAGCAGAGGGCAACGGATCTGCTCGATGCAGGAGTGGGCGACAGGGTGGAGGTACGGTTGAGGGTCGGACAGTCCGGTACAGGGGACTGATGCCGTTGGTTACTGGACCGAGGGACCGGGACGATGAGGGCTGTTGTTCAGAGAGTGAGCGGGGCGAGTGTGAAGGTTGACGGGAGGACGGTAGGCAGGATCGGCAAGGGGCTTGTGGTCTTTGGGGGGATACAGAAGGGGGACACCCCAGTGGACGTCGAGTATGTTGCGAAGAAGGTTTCATCCCTTCGGGTCTTCGAGGACGCCGATGGGAAGATGAACCTTGACTGCGTGAAGGCCTGCGGCGAGGTGCTTGTGGTCTCACAGTTCACGCTGCTGGGTGATGCGAGAAGGGGAAGCCGCCCTTCGTTTTCCATGGCAGAGGAGCCGGAGAGGGCCGAGGAGCTCTTCATGCTGCTCGTAAATGAGATTAGGAAGAGGTCTCTGAGTGTGTCGACAGGGATATTCAGAAGGCACATGGAGGTCGAGCTCACCAACGACGGACCGGTGACCATACTTATAGACAGCAGGAAAACATTTTAGCGCAGGCTTCTTTCAGACCTTAGTGAAGGACCGGTCTGACGACGTGGTCCAAACCAGAATGGAGTGTGGAATGAAGGGTATTGTCGCGGCCTTTTTTGTCTTGCTCATCGCGGCCGGATGCGCTGGTATGGATATGCGTATGCACCGCGTAGGATCCTCTGCGCCCGCGGACGACCGCACGGAGCTCAAGATACCGGATGAGATGAAGCTCATGCAGAAGAAGATGATGCGCGCCCATCTTGCGACAATAGGCAGGATAGTCGAGGCGCTTTCGGAGGATGACCTGGAAGAGGCTGGTGAGATAGCGAGGAAAAACCTCGGCTGGAACCCGGAGGAGGAGAGAAGATGCGCCAAGGTTGCAGCGATGAGCGGCGAGAAGGATTTTTTCGCGCTCGGCAGGGCCATGCACGAAAAGGCCGATGAGTTCGTTGCTTACACCACGGACTGGGACAAGCCCGGTTCACTCAAGGCCCTCTCCGAGCTCATAGGTACCTGCAACGCATGCCACAGGAGGTTCAGACACTGACTGATCCGCGTTCCGGCGGTCAGTCGCACAGGCTCGTAGACCGCGCCCAAGGCCCTTTTCCGTGTATTCACTTCTCGTAACGGTTGAACCTGTAGCCGGTTACGGTCCCGTTGCGTACGGTTATCTCGAGGACGGTCTTCCTTGTAGCCCTGCCAGGCCTGTATTCCACGAAACCACCTAGGTAGGACGGCACCCTGGTCTCCTTGTAGACGTAGACGAGCGTTTCAGTGTCGTATCCTTTTTTTACATCCGTCGGCTCACCGAGGCTTTTGAGTACGTACTCTTTCGTGGTCGCGCCGGGGACGATCTGCTCAAGCCACGTCTCATCAACCGGCCGTCCGGTGGTCTGCGTTCTGTACGTCGCACATCCGGTAAGGATGAGCAAGGATATGGATGCGGTCAGCAGAAAAAGTCTCTTCATGGTGTGTCCGTCGGGTGATCTTGAAGCTCCCTGCGGCGGGCCAGGCCTGCCCGTAGCAGCAGGGAACCTTCTCGCATAAGGTTGTTCGATTACATTACGCTCGTCAATCTCCGATCAGGCTTCATGGAATGCCCTTGCGATGCATCTTCAGCTTATGACATCTCCACGCCGTCCCTTGTGGTGTTTTTCACGCGGTACATGGCCTGGTCGGCGAGGTGGATCAACTCGAGCTTGTCCTTTGCGTCGTCCGGGAAGCAGGCCACCCCTATGCTGGCCGTAAGGGTGCAGTCGATCTTTTCCTCTTTCAGGAACTTGGTCTCCTTGATGGCCCTTCTCAGCTTGTCGGCAACTATACGTGCCTTATCCTTGGGGGCTGCTGGTAGGAGTACCACAAACTCGTCACCACCGTAGCGGCATACGATGTCTGCCGTCCTTATATTTGCCAGTATGAGCCTGGCCACCTCTACAAGGAGCTTGCTTCCGCAGATATGCCCGTACCTGTCGTTGATGTCCTTGAAGTAGTCAAGGTCCATGAAGATCATAGAAAGCTTGTAATGGTAACGTTTGGCCCTTTCGATTTCATAATCCAGGAAACGGTGCATGTAGCGTGAGTTGTAGACACATGTCAGGTCATCGGTGATCGTAAGCTCCTGGACCTTGTCGAAGAGAAGGGCGTTCTCTATGGCTATGGCCGTGTAGTCGGCAAGTGTGGTGAGCAGAAGGAGGTCCTCTTCGCCGAAGCTTTCGTCTTCGACCTTGTTTACGAGCTCTATGACCCCGAGGGACTTTCCCCTGGTCTTGAGCGGCACGCATACAACAGACCTGGTCTTGAACTTCGAGACCTTGTCGAACTTGTCCGAGAACCTTGGGTCCAGGCTCACGTCAGGGACAAGTAGAGGTTTGCCTTCCCTTGCCACCCAGCCTGCTATGCCTTCGCCGACCTTGAGGCTCAACCCCTTAAGCCTGTGGGCCGCCTCTCCCACGGCTATCTCGAAACGGAGCTCTTCCTTTTCTTCATCGAGCAGGAGCAGGGACCAGTTTTTAGGTTGCAGGAGCGCGCTTATCTGCTCCATCACCACGTTGAGTATCTCTTTGAGGTCCAGAGAAGAGGTCAGCGCCTTGCCGATCTCGCTGAATGTCTTCAGCTGGTTGAGCCTGTAGGAGCGCTCTTCCATGCATGGGTCCGCCGGTAGGTCCAGTGTCTTTTTATTCCTGCCTTGCTTCACCTGATAAATATACCTCAATATAGAGAAAAAAACAAGAAAAGCCACGCTGCGGTAATGTATCTTATCTTGTGTCAGTAAAGAGGAAGGGGTACCATTTATAGCGGTCCAACTATACCAACTATAAGGAGGTACCCCTATGGCCCAGAGAGCCACGATAGAGAACTTCTCACAAGCTGCACAGATAGTCAAGGAGTTAGGTC
>WGEY01000048.1 GCA_015492495.1 Deltaproteobacteria bacterium
CTAACTCCTTGACTATCTGTGCAGCTTGTGAGAAGTTCTCTATCGTGGCTCTCTGGGCCATAGGGGTACCTCCTTATAGTTGGTATAGTTGGACCGCTATAAATGGTACCCCTTCCTCTTTACTGACACAAGATAAGATACATTACCCAACAACATCTTGTAACCGACTGAATTATATGGTAAAATAAGCTACAGACAACAGCCTTGGGGCCTGATCCTGACCGTGATTGTGCCGAATTGGAACAGGCCGTTCGTTTTATAGCATTGCCGGGGGTGCTTCTTTTCTTGACAGGATTCGGTCAACCGCCGGTACCTTAAAGAAAAACGCGGAACAGACGATAAAGATGACAGGATGTTGGCGCAAGAGAAATCATCTATGAGCAAGGGCAACTACAAAGATGCTCAGAGAAGGGAGTACTTCAGAATAGTCTACCCGAGTTCCGAATGTCCGAGGCTTCTTATAGACGGACTTGCGTATGACGTCATTGATGTCAGCGAACGCGGCATAAGGTTTGACAACGGGGGATCCGACAACCTCTTTGAGATCGATCAGGTGGTGCGCGGCAGGATAATCTTCCGCGACGACCAGGTCTGCAGCGTGGAGGGCAAGGTCCTGCGGAACTTCGACGGCGCTACGGTAATACTCCTGACAAGAGGTATCCCCCCGAGGCTTCTCATGCACGAGCAGCGCCGTCTCATAAGGATATACAAGCACCTTGTTTAGAACGCCATCTTTGAAGCTCCACCCATCAGGCCCTACCGAGTGTAAGGACCGACAAGATCAAAGGCTTTTCGGCGACCTGTTGAGGAAAGTCTTCGAGGTGTAAAGAGTCTCGCTTTCCTTACATCCGCAGCGCCCGGCTTGCAATGACAATTCCACGATTTTTTCGGGGTCTTCTCAAAGGATATCACACCACCACCGGTCTTTTGTCCGTTGTGCATCATTGAGCCGTTCCGCCCGATTCTCTCGCCTCGAAGCTGTCTACTACGGCCGCACCCACCGAGTCCCCCCATACGTTTACCGTAGTGCGGAAGCGATCGAGCAACCAGTCTATGGAGAGCAGTATTGCAATGCCTTCGAGCGGAAGCCCCGTTGCATTCAGTACCATCACCATGGTGACAAGCCCTGCCTCGGGTATGCCTGCGGCACCCACCGCCGCGAGCGTCGCCGTAAGGAATACAATAACGAGCATCGTCGCATCCATTGGGATCGAGTAGACCTGTGCGATGAAGATTGCGGCCACCGCCTCGTACAGGGCCGTGCCGTCCATGTTTATGGTGGCGCCCAGCGGCAGCACAAAGGAGGACGCACGCCGCGATACGCGGTTTTCCTCTTCAACACACTCCATGGTGGTGGGCAGCGTGGCCGAGGAGCTGGCAGTCGCGAAGGCCGTAAGGAGCGCCCGGAGCATGCCCGCCGCATACCGAAGAGGATTGCGTCCCGTAAAGATGAACAGTATCAGTGGAAGCACCACCACACCATGGATGGCCAGGCCAGAGGTGACCGTCGCCCCGTACCATCCAAGCCTCGTAACCTCCTTCCACACGGCCGCTCCTCCACCAACGTCCGTAAGCCGTTCCACCACGAGACCGAAGACACCGACCGGCAGGAGGTGCAGCACCCAGTGCACAAGCCTGAGTATTACCTCGTTCAACCCTTCAAAGAAGCTTATGACAGTCGAGGCGCGCTCACCCACTGTCGTGAGCGCCGCCCCGAAGAGCATGCTGAAGACGATCACACCAAGGACGTTCATCTCGGCCATGGCCTTCACGATGTTTCTTGGAAAGGCTCCCCTGGCGCCGTCGTGTTCATCAACGAACACCCTCAGGACGGTGTCCAGTATTCCCATCTCCTCCTTGCCTTGGACGCTCCCGGCGACCGCCGAGGCCCCTTCGACACCGCTGCCGGGCGAGATGACTTCTACGAGTGCGATCCCTATTATCACCGCGATGGAGGTGGTGGCAATGTAGTATATGACGGTCCTCAGCCCGGTTCGTCCCACATGGCGGATATCGCCGAGCGAGACCATGCCGGTAACCAGGCTCGATACGACGAGCGGTATGACGAGAAGGTTGAGAAGGTTGAGGAATAGCTTCCCTGAAAAGCCGGTTATCCGGTAGAATCCATACCATGCCGCCGAAGCCCCCCTGAAGGCGGCCTCGGCACGGACCTTGTTTTCGTGAAGTCGCGCGGCCTCACCCTCGGCCTTTTTGAGCTCCGCGAGTGATGCGGCGAGCTCCGTCTCGGTCCGCTTGACACCTTGGGCATCACCCAGCCTGCGGGCCTCCTCGAGTCGGATGCGGACCTCCGCCGCCTCCATTTTCAATGGAAAGAGTACTTCGTGTTTAAAGCTGCGGTACTCTTTGGATGCCTCGAGGAGTTCGGCCTTTCTTGAAGCGGCCAGTTTCATCTCCCCGCCCCACATCCATCCGACAAAACCGCTCAGGACAAGGGCTGCTATGAGTCCCGCGAGTATGAATTTACGGCTCTTTTTCCCCATAGTCAATGCTGACCTATATGAGCCACATGAGAATAAGCGGTATCGTGGCGATACTCATGACGGTACTAAGCGCCACCGTGGAGGCCACCAGTTCGCTCTGGACGTTGTACCTGTGACTCATCACGAAGTTTATCACCGCCGACGGCATGGCAGAGGTCAGCAGTACGACACTTCTGCTCACACCCTCTAAGCCGAGCAGCGTAACCATGGCGTATCCCGCCATGAGTCCGCCTCCTATCCTTATGACCGAGGCGGCGAGCGAGGTCCCGAGATGCGAAAGCCGCGTGGAGGAGAGCCGGTAGCCCAGGCTTATCTGCATGAGGGGGATGGTCGCCGCCCCGAGCATGTCCATTGTTGTGAGCACCGTACCGGGAAGCCTGATGTGCATGAGGTTGAGCCCCACACCGATGACCGCGGCGTAGATAAGCGGCAGCCTGAAGATCTCGGCGTATCCGCCGCTCCCCTTGGCTATGTATATCCCTATGGAATAGACGAACACACTTATGGCTATGTAATAGAGTACCGCAACGGCGAGCCCGTCCCTGCCGAAGGCCAGAAGCGCTATGGGGAAGGGGATGTTCGCCGAGTTCATGAACATGGTCGTAAGGTAGAAGCCCCTCATATCGCGCCTGCCGGTGATCGTGAGGTAGGCCAGGCTTGCAAGGCCAGTGCATACCACCACACCGAACGCCGCGGCGGAGATCTGGAAGAGTTCGCCAGGACGAATCTCCTTCTGCGACAGTGACGAGATGACCAGCGCCGGTATGGTAAGGTAGAGCAGCACCTCGATTATTGGTTCAAGGCTGATGGTCTTGAACCTTGCAAAGAGGTATCCAAGCCCTATTATGCAGAATACAGGGAATACGACGGAGAGGACTTTTGCTAAAGCGGGCATGTTAAAGAGGGAACCGATCGGTTCTGATGCGCCTTATTCCTTCTCTATCTCCATGAGCGTCTCGTCGGGGTTCACGTCGTCGCCGATCTTCACCAGTATCTTTTTGACCACTCCGCTCACAGGGGTATGGACCTCGTTTTCCATCTTCATCGCCTCTACGGTCAACACCGTATCGCCTTCAGAGACCCTGTCACCCGTATTTACCTTTATGGAGGTCACCTTGCCGGGCACAGGGGTGGTAACGTCCCCTTCCCCCTTGGGCTTGGGGCGTACAGACTGCGGAACGCTTTCCGCCTCGATTACGCCAGCGGTGGTGGGTATCACCTCAGTGAGCGATTCGACTATGACCTCTTCGAGCCGGTCGTCTATCTTGATGAAGAAGGGCCTTTTGCCCTCGGATTTGTGGCCGGCGCCAGCGACCTTTACCCTGTAGGTCTCTCCGTGGACCGTGATGTTGAACTCGCTGGGTGCCAGGTGACGCGCGTGATGGGGCTCCTCTCCCCCTTCCGGCACCTCCTCGAGCGGCTCCGGTTCGAGCGTACCATTTTCCCTCTGCTCGAAGAACTCGAGCGCCACCATGGGGAAAAGCGCGTACGTGAGCATATCCTCGACACTCTTCGCCTTTCCGTCCACCTCTCTCGCGATCCTTTCAAGTTCGGGCTCGAGAAGGTCCGCCGGCCTGCAGGTTATGGGCTTTTCATCCCCGATGGCCTTTTTCTTGGCCTTGGGGTTCATCTTGGCGGGGGGGCTGCCGTAGAGCCCCTTGAAGTAGTTTCGCGTCTCGCTCGTTATGACCTTGTACCTCTCGCCGGTGAGCACGTTGAGGGTGGCCTGCGTACCAACGATCTGGCTAGTGGGTGTTACAAGGGGCGGGTAGCCCATATCCTCTCGTACCCTGGGCACCTCTTCGAGGACCTCGTCCATCCTGTCGAGTGAGTCCTGCTCCTTGAGCTGCTGCGCAAGGTTGGATATCATGCCACCCGGTATCTGGGCCACCAGGATCTTCGGATTTATACCCGTGTATTCACTCTCGAAGCGCTTGTACTTTTTTCTCAACTCGCGCACCCTTGATGCTATCTCGTCGAGGAGCGAAAGATCGAGCCCGGTGTCACGGGGAGTGTCCTTCAACGCGGCTACGATGCTCTCGGTCGGCGGCTGCGCTGAGCCTGATCCGAGCGAGGATATGGCCGTGTCCACTATGTCGGCCCCGGCCTCTATCGCCTTGAAGTAGCTTATCGAGGCCAGCCCGGCCGAGTCGTGTGCGTGGACGTGTACCGGCAGTGAGACCTTCTTTTTAAGCCTTGAGACGAGCTCATGGGCAACGGAAGGTACGAGTATACCCGCCATGTCCTTTATGCATATTACATCGGCCCCCATCTTCTCAAGCTCCATGGCGAGCTTTACAAAGCCGTCGATCGTGTGCACGGGGCTTACCGTGTAGCATATGGTCCCCTCGACGATCTTTTTCGCCTTCTTTGCAGCCTCTATCGTGGTCTCGAGGTTCCTGAGGTCGTTGAGGGCGTCGAATATCCTGAAGACGTCGATTCCATTGGAGGCGGCCCGTTCGACGAACTTCCTGACAACGTCGTCAGCATAGTGCCTGTAGCCGACGAGGTTCTGCCCCCTGAGAAGCATCTGTAGCCTCGTGTTCGGGATCGCCTTCCTCAAGGCCCTGAGCCTCTCCCACGGGTCTTCCTTGAGGAACCTCAGGCAGGAATCGAATGTCGCCCCGCCCCATACCTCGAGGCTCCAGTAGCCGACCTTGTCCAGAAGGGAGGCGATCTCGAGCATGTCTGAGGTCCGCATGCGCGTGGCAAGAAGCGACTGGTGGGCGTCCCTCAGGACCGTGTCGGTGATAAGAGTCTTGTGTTTCCCTTTATCTTTACTTGACGTGCCTTTCTTAGAAGCCATACAACATACCTCCGTCAGAATCCGTAGTCAGCGGCTATCGCGGCTGATATGGCGGCAACGATGTCTGTCGGCTCGCCGTACTCATAGTACTGTAGAAGCTCCGGTTTTCTGTCGATGTAACCGGTGTCGAAGTTTCCGCACCTGAAGTCTTCATCGTTCATCATGTTTCTAAGGAACGGTATCGTAGTCTTCACCCCTCTTATGACGAACTCGTCAAGGGAGCGGCTCATCCTGCGGACCGTTTCATCCCACGTCGACCCGGTGACTATCAGCTTGACGATGAGGGAGTCGTAGTGCGGGGGGATGATGTAGTCCCGGTACACCGTGCCGTCTATCCGTACCCCTATGCCGCCTGGCGAGTAGTACGCGGTGATCTTGCCGGAGTTGGGCAGGAAGCCGTGCTTCGGGTCTTCGGCGTTTATCCTGCACTGCATGGCATATCCGAATCTCCTGACGTCCTCCTGTCCGAAGTCCAGCGGTTTTCCCGCGGCTATCTCGATCTGTTTCTTCACAAGGTCGATTCCGGTGATCTCTTCTGTTACGGGGTGCTCGACCTGTATCCTGGTGTTCATCTCCAGGAAGTAGAAGTTCTTCTTGCTGTCGACGAGGAACTCGACCGTGCCTGCGTTCGTGTAGTCGACAACCCTTGCCGCCTCCACGGCCGCTTCACCCATCGTCCGTCTAAGGTTTTCGTCGAGTATGAGCGAGGGGGCTATCTCCACGAGCTTCTGGTGTCTGCGCTGGATGGAGCAGTCCCTCTCTCCAAGGTGAACTATGTTGCCGTGTTTGTCCGCGAGTATCTGGAACTCTATGTGATGCGGATTCTCTATATACTTTTCAAGGAATACGTCCGACACCCCGAAGGCGGCCCTGGATTCCTTTCGCGCGGTTTCAAGGGCGTTTTCGAGCTCCTTTGGATCCCTTGCGATCCTGAGCCCCCTGCCTCCGCCTCCACCAGCGGCCTTCACCATCACCGGGTATCCGATCCTTTCGGCCCACTCGAGCGCCTCTTCTGTATCCTTAACCGGACCGTCGGTGCCGGGAAGCACGGGTATCCCAGCCTTTTTCATCATCTGCCTTGCCATGACCTTGTTGCCCATGCTTGCGATGGCCCTGCTCGATGGACCTATGAAGGTTATGCCGCGCCTTTCGCAGAGGAGCGGGAATCTGGGGTTTTCCGACAGGAAGCCGTAACCCGGGTGTATCGCATCCACGCCTATCCTTGTGGCGAGGTCTATTATACGGTGGATGTTGAGATAGCCCTCAACAGGTCCAGGCCCCACCATGTAGGCCTCATCCGCCTTCTTTACGTACAGGGACGTGGAGTCTGCCTCCGAGTATATGGCCACGGTCGGTATGTCGAGTTCCCGGCAGGCCCTTATCACCCTCGAGGCGATCTCGCCGCGGTTTGCTATGAGTACTTTATTGAACATACTGTGTCGTTGCCTTTCTATAGGTTTACCTCCAAAGGGCATTGAACTATTTAGCCCATATGAATTCCCATGTCAAGGGATTTACAGTCCGTGTGTTTTCGCGTAGTCAAGGACCGTGCGCTTGGCCGTGCGTCGTCTACCTGGTGGCGGTCGTCTCTGAAGAGGTCTTTTCAATGAACTCGCAGGCGTCCTTCAGCCTCTTTACGGTCCGTTTCCTGCCCAGGGCCTCTATGGTCTCGAATATGCCCGGGCTCACAGTGGTGCCTGTGAGCGCCACCCTCACGGGCTGTGCGAGCTTTCCGAGGCCGAGCCTTTTTTCACGCAGTACGGAATCGAATGCGTCCTGTATGGCGTCCCGTGTGAATGGATCCAGGGAAGCGAGCCTCTCTATTAGCATACGGAAGAGCTCCGCCTTGTCAGGGGTCAGGAACTTGCGTGCCGCCTTTTCCTCGTAGGTTACATCTTCCTTGAAGTAGAAGAGCGCATCCTCCGCCATCTGCCCGAGGGTCTTGGCCCTCTCCTTGAGCGTCTCTATTATCACGGGGACCCGTTCGTCTCTTGAGCCGTCCACACCGAGCCGTTCAAGGTGTCTGAGAAACTCCGGCACAAGCCTCTCGGTCGGGGACTCCTTTATGTAGTGATGGTTCAGCCAAAGGAGCTTCTCCGGGTTGAAGATGCCCGAGGACTTTCCCACAGACTCCAGGCTGAACTTATCCACGAGCTCTTCCCTCGTGAATATCTCCTGGTCCCCGTAGGACCACCCAAGCCTCGCAAGGTAGTTTACGAGCGCCTCCGGCAGATACCCCATCTCCCTGTACGCCGTCACGGAGGTCGCCCCGTGTCGTTTGCTGAGCCTGGTCCTGTCGGCACCCAGTATCATGGGCAGGTGCGCGAAGGATGGGACCGAGTAGCCGAGTGCCTCGTAAAGGAGTATCTGCTTTGGGGTGTTGTTTATGTGGTCGTCTCCCCTTATGACGTGCGTGATATTCATGGTCGCATCGTCTACTACCACGCACAGGTTGTATGTCGGTGTCCCGTCGCTCCGCAGTATGACGAGGTCCTCTATTTCCCCGTGCTCAAACGATATCTGTCCCTTTATCATGTCCTCGAAGACGGTCCTTCGCGGCGGCACCTTGAACCTCACGGCAAAGGCCCCCTCAGGGGTGTCGGTCCTATTCCTGCAACGGCCGTCGTAGCGCGGAGGTCGGCCCTCCTCGATGGCCTTTTTTCTCCTCTCTTCGAGCTCCTCGGGGGTGCACCAGCAGCGGTACGCCATCTTCGCCCTGAGGAGCCTTTCGACGTGCTCCCTGTATAGGTCGAACCTCTTACTCTGGTAGAAGGGGCCCTCGTCCCAGTCGAGGCCGAGCCACCGCATGCCGTCGAGTATGGCGTTGACACTTTCTTCTGTGGACCTCGCGACATCCGTATCCTCTATCCTCAGCACGAACCTTCCCCCGTGGTGGCGCGCAAACAACCAGTTGAAGAGGGCGGTCCTCGCCCCCCCTATGTGCAGGTAACCGGTAGGTGACGGTGCAAATCGTGTGCGTACTGTCATGGGCGTTCCTTTCGGATTACGTTGATCTCGAACTGACAGATCATAATATCAATTATTGCCGGAATAGTGAAGGTTTTATTGCTGTGACTTCCGGCTGAACGGAACAAGGGCTGCTCGGTCGCGGAGTCTGAGGCCTCTTAGGAGATCACCAGGAGGGTACTCCATCCTGCTTATTCCCCCGCCGCAGGGGGGCGGTGGAAGAATGATAGAAAAGGTCCGGGGCTTAAAGTCCACTGGCTTTGGTCCTGGCTCATCTACTTTATTACTATTCCAGCATATCCGACTACGTGGGTGTAATCCTCGCTCACCTCGCCGGATGTGGCGTAGGCTGAAAGCCTCGCCTCGACGGCACCGAGATGCCGGGCCGCAACAATGGCTATTGCCGCCGGTACCACGCCGCACATGGTTATATGTCTTTCCGCCGTAACCTTGAGAAGCCCCATCCAGTCGAGTTCAAGGACCCTGTCTATTGCATGCCTGTCCTTCTCCCTCGTGACGTCATCGGGCTCGTAGTGGTTCATGTCGCTGCTCACCACGATGAGGACCTCACCCGGGTGGGAACGTATCGCACCGGCGACCGCCCGGCCCATCTCCTCGCACTCCCGCGGGCCGGCCGACATGACCGTTATGGGTACTATCCGTGCAGAGGGGTTGATGGTGTGGATGAACGGGAGCTGCACCTCGAGCGAGTGCTCGCCGAGGTGTGCCACACTGTCCTCTGAAAAGGACGGTGTGGCGCCTGCGACCGCCATGGCGAGGTCCCGGTCCACCTCGATATTTCCTATGGGGATCTCCCAGATCCCGTCGACCATGACCGCTGCATTCGCCCCGAATCCGGTGTGGTTCGGGCCTATGAGTACAATGCTGTCGGGAACCACCACCTCGGAGTACACTCTTCCCGCAACCCCGCCCGAGTATATGTAGCCTGCGTGCGGGGCCACAACGGCCACTGCCTTCTCGCGCCCACCTTTGCCCGTCTTAAGGAGGTCGGCCACGGCCTGCCTCAACGACGACGGCTCCCCGGGGTAGAACTGCCCCGCCACACACGCCCTTCTTATCATCTCCGCCCCCTGGCCTCTCCGGCGTGCATCCTGTGCGCCGGAAAAATCCTGTAGAAAAGATGCATGGCTTGATGTATCATAGTATGTTGCAATAGAGCTTAGCAGAAGCTTGTAAGGATGTCCAGACCGCCTTTTCGCCCTTTGGCGTTACATGCGTCCGGCGTCCTGAAGGGAGAAGGTGTTGTGAAGGCTGAACTCGTGATATTCGACCTTGACGGAACCCTTGTAGACTCGAGCGGAGACATCGCGTGGGCCGCCAACCGCACGCTCCGCGAGATGGGATACGGCGAGATGCCCGCCGAGGATATAAAGGCCAGGATAGGATGGGGGGTTACCTCCCTTCTCGATAAGGTGCTGCCCGAAGAGGCACGGTCGGACCTCGACAGGGCAAAGAGGATATTCCTCGGCTACTATGGAGAGCATCTACTGGTCGAAACAGAGCCCTACCCAGGTACCCTGGACACACTCCGTCACATAGATCTCACTGGGAGGAAGATGGCCGTGGTCACCAACAAGCCTGTGGAACTTGCAGAAAGGATAATCGAGGGGCTGGGTATGAAGAGGTACTTCGGTGTGGTAATCGGCGGTGACTCGGTGAGTAACAAAAAGCCGCACCCCGAACCTCTCCTGGCCGCCATCGGGGCCATCGGGGCTGCGAGGGATGAAACCGTCTTCGTGGGCGACAGCGCCATAGACTGCGAGGCGGGCCGGCGCGCCGGCGTAAGGACCATAGGGGCCGGTTACGGCTTCAGGGGCAGGGAGGCGCTCAAGGCATGCGGCTGCGAGCTTGTAATAGACCGCATAGACGAGCTCAAGGAGATACTCTCCTTCTGACAGCCGTATCAATGCGAATGAGCCTGCTACACAAACGCTCGCCCTACGTGCTCCACTGATACGATACGAATCCGCCAACACACCATGCGGCACCTCGGAGGTCTTAAAGCCCATAGCACCATCGGGCTACACCTCAGCCTGCTGCGGCTCAAACTACGAGCCCGGTACGGACGGCTTCATATTCACCTCAAATTTCACACCCGTAGATGGTCCGTACCTGACATCCTGGGTCGACCAGTACAGGAACATAGGCGCTCCGCCGCTTCCATGTGGTGCGCCGGCCGGAGGGGCAGGTACACCGGGCTTCACGCCGGTTCCCGAGCCGTCTACATTCCTGCTCCTCGGCGCTGGTGCGGCCGCCGTCCTTGCCCTGCGCAGAAGGTCGGCCATTAAGTGATGCTTGACATGGTGTTGCCGGGCAGCACTCGGGACCTTGTGCAATATGTAAGACGCATCCCCAGCCCTGACGACCATGCACTCTGGAACCAGCGGTCCGGGGGCTTTTTTTGTACCGTGTCGGGACGGTTTTTCCGTAAGAGGTTCGATGTGTACGTCGCTTCTGGGGTTTAGTGGGCCGGCGGTCTTGGAGGCCGCCCTTGGCTCAGTATGGAAGGGGGTATGGGAACTCCGGCCCGTCATACCGCATGTGGTGCCTTGATCCATCCTTCCCGCCGGCTACGGTGAACGGGCTGAAGACCTGCAAAGTGATTTTTAGCTGCGAGAGGATGGGTACGCCATGAATACGCATACTCATATCGCCTCCCCTCAGGTTTGATGGAATAGATACCTCAATTAATATAGAGCACGGATCCCGGAGGTGTCAAGCCTCGGTGGAAATTATCCCTTCCTGATGTATAATTTAGGGGTTGCATGGAATATTTGTTTGTGGTTAGAATGTTTCTCGTACAAAAACTGGCTACGGAGGTTCGTATGGCAAAGGAGAAGGGCAATAAAAAGATCATTGACGCGCTGAACCTTGAC
>WGEY01000049.1 GCA_015492495.1 Deltaproteobacteria bacterium
ACCTAACTCCTTGACTATCTGTGCAGCTTGTGAGAAGTTCTCTATCGTGGCTCTCTGGGCCATAGGGGTACCTCCTTATAGTTGGTATAGTTGGACCGCTATAAATGGTACCCCTTCCTCTTTACTGACACAAGATAAGATACATTACCTTTTTTGCTTTTTCTGGATGCAATGCCCTAAGATCAGTGATTTTGAGCCCTTTTCCCCTTGAAAGATGCACAGGGTTGTGGTAAATAAAATTACTTAAACTACACACGCATTCCTTTACAGACCGGCGGTGTCCTGAAGTGGATTCCGGTCTTGTTGTCGGGATGCGGAGGTACAACCAAAACAAGGAGGGGTTATGGCATATCTTACGATGAAACAACTGCTGGAGACCGGCGTACACTTCGGTCACCAGACCAAGAGGTGGAACCCGAAGATGAAGCCCTACATCTTCGGGGCGAGAAATGGGATATACATCATCGACCTGCAGCAGACGGTCAAGATGTTCAGGGTCGCCTATGACTTCATAAAAGAGGTGACCGCAAGGGGGGAGAAGGTGCTCTTTGTGGGCACCAAGAAGCAGGCCCAGAACTCCATAGAGCAGGCGGCAAAGAGATGCGGCATGGATTACGTGAACAACAGGTGGATCGGCGGACTGCTTACCAACTTCGCCACCGTAAAGAAGAGCCTTGACCGGCTCAAGGAGCTCGATGAGCTGAAGGAAAAGGGTGATGTCACCGGGCTTACGAAAAAGGAGCTCTTGAGGCTCGAAAAGGAGAGGTTGAGGATAGAGAAGAACCTCGGCGGGCTGCGTGATATGACCAAGCTGCCCGGAGCCCTGTTCGTCGTGGATTCCAGGAGGGAGGCCATAGCGGTAAGGGAGGCGAGAAAGCTCGGTATACCGGTTGTGGCGATAGTCGATTCGAACTGCGACCCCGATGAGGTTGACTTCGTCATACCGGGCAATGACGACGCCATAAGGGCCATAGATCTTTTTTCCAATGCCGTTGCAGATGCCTGCATCGAAGGCCGGGCGATCTACGAGGAGAGCCTTCAGAGGGAGACCGATAAGGAGGCTGCTTCAGAGGGCGTTACGGTCGGTGAAGAGGCTGCATCCGGAGGTGTGACGGTGGTGAAGAAGGAGGCTGTTACGGAGGAGGCCTCAGAGCAGGAGGCTGCTGCAGCTGCAACCGAAGAGCAGACGGGCGGTGCCCTTGAACAGGCCGAGGGCTTACAGGCTCCTCAGGCAGAGGCCGAAAAAGAGGAGGCCCCTGCAGAACCGCAAGAGGTCGGTCAGCCACAGCAGGGTTGAGAGTGTACACACCGAGTACGGCTCTCAAGCTAGGTGCTTGGGCCGCGCCTGAGATGCACGGCAAGCGTGCTCCATGAGGCTTCGATTAATGAATATCTACGGGAGGAGATTGACATAGATGCAGATTTCGGCACAGCAGGTAAGGGACCTCAGAGAAAAGACAGGGGCCGGTATAATGGACTGCAAGAAGGCCCTCTCCGAGTCCGGGGGCGACGTTGAAAAGGCCATAACCTATCTGAGGGAGAAGGGGCTTGCAGCGGCCCAGAAAAAGGCTGGCAGGCAGACATCTGAAGGGGTTGTCTCCTCTTATATACATGCCGGTGGAAAGATAGGGGTGCTCGTGGAGGTCGATTGCGAGACCGACTTCGTTGCAAAGACCGAGGACTTTCAGAACCTCGCAAGGGACCTGGCCATGCATATAGCCGCCCTTAACCCGCTGTATGTGAAGCGGGAAGATGTGCCTCAGGATGTATTGGAAAGGGAGAGGGACATCTTCAGGGCTCAGGCGAAGGAGTCTGGAAAGCCGGAAAATGTGGTCGAAAAGATCGTCGAGGGCAAGATAGAGAAGTACTTCAAGGAGAACTGCCTCCTTGAGCAGGGGTTCGTCAAGGATCCGGACAGGACCGTTGGGGACCTGATCACCGAAGCCATAGCAAAGCTCGGTGAAAATATCCAGGTGAGCCGGTTTGCTCGTTTCAAAGTCGGTGAAGAAGTGCACCAAGAGGGCTGTTGATCCCGGTATCCATCATGGCTGGTGATGCAGGGGAACGGTAAGGGGTAAGGAGCTGCCCGATCCTGGACGGTCCCCGGGCACGCTCGCCTATAGTCACCGCAAGCCTTGCAAAGCAACCCTTAATCCTTAGGAACCCTCAGACCTATATGGAGCCCAGATACAAGAGGATAATGCTCAAGCTCTCCGGCGAGGCGCTGATGGGGGATCTCCCCTACGGAGTCGATGCAGGGGTGATAGGTGTGATCGCGGAAGAGATAAAGGAGGTCACGGAACTCGGGGTGCAGATAGCGGTGGTCATCGGTGGCGGAAATATCTTTCGTGGCCTCGAGGCGAGCGCACAGGGCATGGACAGGGCTACCGCCGACTACATAGGGATGCTCGCAACCGTCATGAATGCGTTGACCCTCCAGGATGCGCTTGAAAAGATCGGCGTCTACACGAGGGTCGTAAGCGCCATAGAGATGAAGGAGCTTGCCGAGCCGTACATCAGGCGTAGGGCCGTAAGGCACCTCGAGAAGAACCGTGTGGTCATATTCGCGGCAGGCACAGGCAACCCTTACTTTACAACAGACACCGCGGCCTCGCTTAGGGCCATGGAGATACACGCCGAGGTCATACTCAAGGCGACCAAGGTCGACGGTGTATACGATCGTGATCCAATGAAGGAGGCCGGGGCGAAGAAGTTCGATGAGCTGACCTACATCGATGTGCTCAAGAAGGAGCTCAAGGTCATGGATACCACGGCGGTGTCTCTGTGTATGGACAACAACCTTCCCATAATAGTCTTCAATGTTAAGAAAAGGGGCAATATAATCAGGATACTGAAGAACGAAAAGGTCGGAACGACCGTGAGGGCGTAGTCATGGGAGTGAAGGAGATATTCGACGAGGCAACAAGGAAGATGGACAAGGCCGTGGAGGTCTTTCGGCACGAACTTACGAAGCTCAGGACCGGACGCGCCTCGGTATCGTTGCTTGAAGATGTCAAGGTGGATTACTACGGCACCCCGACACCGATAAACCAGGTCGCAACCCTCACGGCCCCGGAGCCGAGGCTCCTTGTGGTTCAACCATGGGATGCGTCTCAGATATCGGCCATAGAGAAGGCGATACTGTCCTCCGATCTCGGGCTTACCCCTACCAATGACGGCAAGGTCATACGCATACAGATTCCGCAGCCTACCGAGGAGAGGAGGAGGGAGCTGGTAAAGGTCGCCAAAAGATATGCCGAAGAGTGCAGGATCGCTATCCGTAACTGCCGCAGAGACGCCAACGAGGCTTTGAAGAGGTTTGAGAAGGAAAAGGAGATCTCCCAGGATGATCTCAAGAAGGCTCAGCAGCGCATCCAGGAGATAACGGACAAGGAGATAGCTCGGGTTGAAGAGGTGCTTTCCGCAAAGGAACAGGAGATAATGGAAGTCTGATCCGTTACGGTGTTTTCACACAACCCTTACGTCGATTTCGGGAAATATGGAAGATATCTCACGAGAAAAACTGCCCAACCACATAGCAATCATCATGGACGGCAACGGAAGATGGGCCATGAAAAAGCACCTCGGCAGGATCAGGGGGCACCGCAAGGGGATAGAGGTGGCCAGGGATACCGTGAGGTTCTGCAGCGAGCTCGGAATAAAGTACCTGACACTCTACACGTTTTCGCGTGAGAACTGGAACCGTCCCCGGGCTGAAGTCGACATGCTTATGGGGCTTCTTGAAAGGCACCTCAAAAACGAAGCCCCGATGATGATGAAAAACAATATCCGTTTCAGGGCCATCGGCAACATGGACGAGCTTCCGGCGCGGGTCAGGAGTGTCGTAATGGAGGTGGAGGATAAGACCGCACGTAACGATGGAATGGTTCTGCAGCTCGCCATAAGCTACAGCGCGAGGGCCGAGATAGTCGATGTCTGCAGAGGTATCGCCGAAAGGGTGAAGAGCGGGGAACTTTCCGTTGAAGATATCGATGAACAGACGGTGCAGAATGCCCTGTATACGAACGGTGTGCCGGATCCGGACCTCCTTATAAGGACGAGCGGGGAGAAGAGGCTTTCGAATTTTCTGCTCTGGCAGATAGCCTATACAGAGCTTTACATAACGGATGTACTGTGGCCCGATTTTACAAGGGAGCATCTCGTCGAGGCCATAAGGGACTTCCAGGGCAGAGAGCGCAGGTTCGGGCTTACAAAGGAGCAACTGGTGGGGGTTGTCGGCTGAGCGGGGTGATTGCGCTGGATGAGACGCCCAGCGGCATAGATCCCCCTTCCTACTACCTTACGGGAGGAAGATTCTGAAGAGGCTTCTGAGCGGTTTTTTATTAATTCCTTTAGTCCTTGTCATAGTCCTCTATGCTTCAGCCTTCTGGTTAACCCTGACCATATCCCTGATCACACTTCTCGCCCTCTGGGAGTTCTGCAGCATGACCTCCACGACAGGGGCTGTGGGCTGGAACATCCCTGCGGTCATTGCCGGCGCGGCCCTGCCGATCATCTTTTATTTCAAAGGCGCCGATGCGGTCCCTCCGTATCTCGTCGGCGCACTGTTTTTTTTCTTTGTGTACGGGATGTCATTCGGAAGGGACTTCACCGGCACCTTCAACTGGGTGGTGAGGAGCATCACTGGGGTCGTGTACATAGCCCTGCCGCTTGCGTGCCTCGTACTGCTTGCCGGTATGGAACACGGCCGGTTGTGGATGATATTTGTCTTTACAGTCGTATGGTCGAACGACACCTTCGCATATTACACCGGCAAAAACCTCGGAAGGCACAGGCTTGCGCCGCGTATAAGCCCTAAAAAGACGATAGAGGGCGCCGTGGGAGGGGTCGTCGGCGGGGTGGCGGCCACCTATATCTTTAACCGTTTCCTCGGCATGGGATTTTCCGCGATAGAGGTTGTGGTCGTCTCGTTGCTCCTCGGGGTGATCTCCCTTGCGGGTGATCTTGCGGAGTCGATGATTAAAAGAGGTGCCGGGGTGAAGGATTCCGGAAGCATCATTCCCGGCCACGGCGGCATGCTGGACAGGATCGACAGCGTGCTCTTTGCGGTGCCGGCACTTTACTACTATCTTCTATGGCGCAACGCAATGATTTAGATAAGCCGCGCAAAGGTGTGGCGATACTCGGCTCCACCGGATCCATCGGACGTAACGCCCTGGATGTCGTACGTAGGTCTCCGGAGAGGTTCAAGGTCGTAACGCTCGCCGCCGGGAGAAACACCGCGCTTCTGAAGGAACAGATAGAAGAGTTTCACCCGTCCTTCGTCTCCGTGCTTACAGAATCCGCGGCAGAGGATCTTAAAGTAGATGCTCCGGACACACGGATCGGCTTTGGTACGGATGGCGCATCCATGGCCGCCTCGTACCCGGGTGTGGAGATAGCGGTATCAGCGATAGTCGGAGCCGCCGGGCTCGTTCCCACGCTGGCGGCCATAAGGTCCGGCAAGGACGTCGCCCTTGCCAACAAGGAGACGCTCGTGGTGGGGGGTGCTCTGGTAATGAAGGAGGTCAAGAAAAGGGGGGTTAAGATCCTGCCGGTCGACAGCGAGCACTCGGCCGTGTTGCAGTCCATTCAAGGTCACAGGAAAGAGGACATAAAGAGGATCATACTTACGGCCTCCGGGGGGCCTTTCCTCGGACTGCCGCGTGAAAAACTCGACAGCGTCACACCCGAGCAGGCGCTCAGGCACCCGACCTGGAGCATGGGGAAGAGGATCACGATCGACTCCGCGACCCTGATGAACAAGGGGTTCGAGGTGATAGAGGCGTGCTGGCTTTTTGACATACCGCCGGACAAGGTGTCGGTGTGTATACATCCGCAGAGCATAGTGCACTCTATGGTGGAGTACATCGACGGCTCCATAGTTGCGCAGATGGGCTCGTCCGACATGAGGGTCCCTATTGCATACGCCCTTTCGTACCCCGAAAGGATGGAGACCGAGGCAAGGCCGTTTGACATTGCCGGGAAAAGGCTTGAGTTCATTGAGCCCGATCCCCGGAAGTTTCCGTGCCTTGCGCTGGCGTACAGGGCGGCGGAGCACGGCGGAAGCTACCCCTGCGTGCTCAACGCCGCCGATGAGGTGGCAGTGGATATGTTTCTCAAGGGTGTGATAAAATTTACAGAAATATACTCAACGGTCGAGGGTGTGCTGGAAAGGCACTCCCCTGTGAGCCTCGATACGGTCGACCGTATACTCGAGGTCGACCGGTGGGCGAGAGAGGAGGCCCGAAGTATTGTTAAACGCAGGAGTAAAAGTTAAGGACGGAGGGACATGATCACCCTAATTTCATTTATAGTAGTCCTGGGCATTCTCATATTCATACACGAGCTCGGACACTTCGCCGTAGCCAAGTTCTCAGGCGTGGGTGTCGAACGTTTTTCGCTCGGTTTCGGCCCGAGGATTATAGCCGTGAAAAGAGGCGAGACTGAGTACTGCATATCCATTGTGCCCTTCGGTGGATATGTGAAGATGGTGGGCGAGAGCCCCTCAGAGGATGTGAGCCCCGAGGACAGGAGGAGGTCGTTCACACACAAGCCCCTTTCGGTCCGCTCGGCCATAGTGGCGGCAGGTTCTGTTATGAACATCGTGTTAGCCCTTGTGCTCTTCCCGCTCATATTTATGATAGGCGTCCAGGTGCCTGCGTACATGGACGACGAGCCGAGGATAGGCTATGTATACGCCGGCGAGGCGGGTGACAAGGCTGGCCTTGAGAAGGGGGACATCATAGAAGAGGTCGACGGCAGGGAGGTGGAGAGCTGGGAAGACCTCTACAAGGTAATAGCCCTGAACCCAGACCAGCCGCTTCGTCTCAAGGTAAGGCGTGGTTCCACCACCTTTGAGACGACCCTTGTGCCAGAGTCCTCGGCCGACCTTGGGGTCGGCATAGGCGGTTTTGCCCCGCAGATGGTCCCCAGGATAGGAGCGCTCGCCCCTGGCTCTCCGGCCGAGAAGGCTGGCCTCAGGCCCGGCGATATCATAAAGGCAGTAGACGGCAATCCCATAACCCACTGGGCCGAATTGCAGGAGGTCATTCGACACAGCGGGGCCGAGAGGGTGTTCACGATAGAGAGGGATGGTGAGGTGTTCGACGTCAAAATCACGCCGGAGCTGAACAAAGAAGCCGGAATCTACCTCATAGGGGTCGCCCAGGGTGAGGATACGATAATCAAGAGCTACGGCTTCTTTGAATCGATACACCTCGGCCTCAAGAAGGCCGTCGAGTTGACAGCGCTTCTCTTTACGGTTCTCAAGGGGCTTATAGTCGGTGACTTCTCGCTCAAGAGCCTCGGCGGCCCCATCATGATCGCGCAGGTGGCCGGCAAGGCGGCCGAATCAGGTCTGGTGGACCTCTTGTCCATACTTGCGTTCCTGAGCCTGCAGCTCGGTATAATAAACCTCTTCCCCATACCGGTGCTCGACGGCGGTCACCTCATGTTTTGTTTGATAGAACGGCTGAGGGGAAGGCCGCTCAGTGAGAAGGTCATGGGCGTGGCCCAGCAGGTAGGTATGGCGCTGCTTATAGTGCTCATGGTGCTCGTGACCTGGAACGACATATTAAGGCTGCTGCGCTGACCGGTTGCTTTTGTGAAGATACTTGCGTTTGACACATCCTCGGCCTCTGGCAGTATCGCACTTACCGCCGGAGACCGGCTCGTCGGGGAGACCACGGTGGGTTCGGTCGGGGTCCATGCCGAGTGGCTCATGGAAAGTATAGACGGGTTCCTGAAGGGCCTGGCTACCTCCATCCATGAAGTGGACCTCTTTGCGCTCACCACTGGGCCGGGTTCCTTTACCGGGTTGAGGATAGGGGTCAGCACGGTGAAGGGGCTTGCCTGGGCGTTAAGAAAACCTGTCGTCGGAGTCTCTACACTCGAGGCACTTGCGATGAACCTCCCATACAGTTCAGCACCGGTCTGTCCGGTCCTCGATGCAAGGAAGAGGGAGGTTTACGCGGCCGTTTTCACCCCGGCCGGATCGAGGTGCGAGAGGATCGTGGAGGATTGCGCCGTAACACCGCAAAGGCTCTTCGAGATCCTTTCATCGGCCGTGGACGGTCCCGTTGTGTTCCTGGGAAATGGGCTCGAGTTGTACGCCGACGATATCAAGGGGAAGGTGAAAGGCGCGATACTGGCACCCAGGCACCTGTGGTATGTAAGGGCCTCGAACATAGCCCGCATAGCCTACCGGTCCCGTTACTCTGCGGCCGGGGCCGAGCGCATCAGCCCCGTCTACCGCAGGAAGTCCGAAGCCGAGCTTAAAAAGGATGCGCCCAAGAAGTCCGGATAGCGCAGGGTTGTCGTATTGACAATATTTTGCCCATGGGTTAATATCTGACATTACCTGTAAGTCTCTTTAACCTTTAAAAAGGAGGTTCTCCATGAAAGATGAGGGCATTGGAATGGCGGAAAAGCTCCTTAAGGAGAATAAAGAGTTCAGGGATGCATACATAGCGCATCTGGAGTTCAAGAAAAAGGTTGAGAAGATGGAGAGGAAACCTTTTTTGAGCCACAGGGAGGACCTGGAGAGGAAAAGATTGAAAAAGCTCAAGCTTGCGCTGAAGGACAAGATGGAGAAGATAATGGCGCAGCACCGCTGAACCGGCATCTATAATATCATGCGAAGCGACAGGATAAAGAAAGGCGTGGAAAGGGTCCCTCACAGGGCCCTTCTATATGCAACGGGTGTACCCAGGGGCGAGATGAGAGCCCCTTTCATAGGGGTGGCCTCGAGCTTTACGGACCTCATCCCCGGGCACATAGGAATGAGGGATCTGGAGAGGTTCATCGAAAAGGGGGTGCATACCGCAGGAGGGTATCCCTTCATATTCGGGCTCCCCGGCATATGTGACGGGATCTCCATGGGGCACAGGGGGATGCACTACTCCCTCCCTTCGAGGGAACTTATCGCCGATATCGTCGAGAGCGTTGCGGAGGCCCATGCGCTTGACGGTCTGGTCCTCCTTACGAATTGTGACAAGATAACCCCCGGGATGCTTCTGGCGGCGGCGAGGCTTGATATTCCTGCCATAGTGGTCTCGGCCGGCCCGATGATGACCGGACGCTATATGGGCAAGAAGACCTCTTTCATAAGAAATACCTTCGAGGCCATGGGCCGTTTCAGGAAGGGCGATATAACCAGACATGAACTCGATGCCTGCGAGATAGGGGCGTGTCCCGGTGTGGGAAGCTGCCAGGGACTTTATACCGCGAATACAATGAACTCGCTCACCGAGGCCATGGGCATGAGCCTGCCCGGGTGCGGGACTGCGCCTGCGGTAACGAGTGAGAAGCGCAGAATAGCCTTTGAAAGCGGATCAAGGGTGGTCGAGCTGGTAAAGAAGAAGATCACTCCCAGAAAGATCATGACCAGGGCGGCCTTTGAGAACGCAGTCAGGGTGGACCTCGCCCTCGGCGGATCCTCCAACACCGTACTGCATCTCCTTGCGATAGCCCACGAGGCCGGTGTGGATCTGCCGCTGGAGACATTCGACAGGTTGAGCCGCACGACCCCGCACATAGCCTCGATAGAGCCGGTTGGAGACTATTACATGGAAGACCTCCACTGGGCAGGCGGCATACCGGCCATACTGGCAAGGCTCAAGGGAAGGATAAAGGACAACCCCACCGTCTCTGGCCACAGGATTAAGAAGATAATCGAAGGGGTGGACTATATAGACGATGAAGTGATAAGGCCCGTAAGACGTGCGTATCATCGTGAAGGCGGTATCGCGGTTCTTAAGGGAAACCTCGCCCCGCTCGGTGCCGTTGTGAAGCAGTCGGGGGTGAGCGAGAAGATGATGCGTTTCGCCGGCAGGGCGCAGGTCTTCGACAGCGAAGAGGCGGCGATGAGGGCCATTATGAGCAACCGCATACGCAGCGGTGACGTGGTTGTCATACGGTACGAGGGGCCGAAGGGTGGCCCGGGCATGCGCGAGATGCTCGCACCAACCGCCAATATCGTCGGCACGGGGCTTGGTGAGTCCGTTGCTCTCATAACCGACGGCAGGTTCTCTGGCGGTACGAGGGGGCCTTGCGTCGGGCATATATCGCCCGAGGCTATGGAGGGCGGCCCCATCGCGCTCGTAAGGGACGGCGATGTAATAGAGCTTGATATCCCGAAGAGAAGGATCACACTCAGGGTGTCGGCTGAGGAGCTCAAGGCGAGGAAGGCGAAGTGGAAGCCGCCCGAGCCCAAGATAAAGAAGGGATGGCTTGCCAGGTATGCTAAGATGGTGGGTTCGGCCAACACAGGTGCGGTGCTCAAGGCCTGACACGCCCGCAGCACACAGAGTCTCGGGGGGGCGCTTAATATCTTAAGATGGCAGGATGAGCCATATCTTATGGAAGCACCCATGCCACCGCTGAACTCGGCCTTAAAGGCCTTCGGCGGTGTACGAGCTATTATACGGGCAGCAGGGAGAAGATATACAGAAACCCTGATTCATTGCGTGTCTCGTCATTGCGAGCGCAGCGAAGCAATTCCGTTTTTAGTGAGATCGAACACTTAGAGATTGCTTCGCCGGCTTCCCTCGCTCCGCGTCGGGACAAGCCTCTCTAACGACGAATTGATCAGGGTTTCCATAGGATAAGAGAGAGACCAGGACGCAGAGTATGAAAAAGACCGGTGCAGAGATATTCATCGAATCATTGTTCAAGGAAGGGGTGGATACGATATTCGGCTACCCCGGAGGAGCGGTCCTTCCCATATACGACGCCCTGTACAAGTCACGGTTGAGGCACATACTCGTCAGGCACGAACAGGGCGCGGTGCATATGGCCGACGGATACGCAAGGGCCACGGGCAGGCCGGGTGTCGTACTTGTGACCTCCGGTCCGGGTGCCACGAACACAGTTACAGGGCTTGCAACGGCCTATATGGACTCCATCCCGGTCGTCGCCTTCACCGGCCAGGTTCCCACGGAGCTCATAGGAAACGACGCGTTCCAGGAAGCGGACATCGTAGGCATAACGAGGCCCTGCACGAAGCACAACTACCTGGTCAAGGATATCAGGGACCTTGCGAGGGTGATAAAGGAGGCGTTCTACATCGCTACCACCGGCAGGCCCGGTCCCGTCCTTGTGGACCTGCCAAAGGACGTCCTGAACGACTCGACAGAGTTCATCTACCCAGACAAGGTCCATATTCCGAGCTATCAGCCGACGTACAAGGGACATCCAGGGCAGATCAGGAAGGCCGTCAACCAGATACTCGCTTCAAAGAGGCCGATAATATATGCCGGAGGAGGCGTTATAAGCTCCAACGCGGCCAATGAGCTCAGGCAGTTCGCGAAGAAGCTCGGCATCCACGTGACAACGACGTTGATGGGGCTTGGCGCGTTTCCCGGCACGGACCCGCTCTTTCTGGGAATGCTGGGGATGCACGGCACATACGGTGCCAATATGGCTGTTACCAACACGGACTGCCTCATCGCCATAGGTGCGAGGTTCGATGACAGGGTCACCGGCAAGATAGACGAGTTCGCCCCGTACGCAAAGATAATACACATCGACATCGATCCTACGTCCATAAGCAAGAACGTGGTGGTTGACATACCCATAGTCGGTGATGTCAGGGGCGTGCTCAAGGACATGATGAAACTCCTGACCGCCGCGAAGGTCAGGGAATTCAAGAAAGGGCTGAAGGAGTGGCACGGGGATATAGACGGCTGGATGAAGACCCATTCACTCTCCGCCGCCCAGGACATGACGAGGAAGATAAGGCCCCAGTACGTCATAGAGAGGCTCTACAGGCTCACCAAGGGGGATGCGATCATCACCACCGAGGTGGGGCAGAACCAGATGTGGGCCGCCCAGTTCTTCAAGTTCAAGGAGCCCAGGAGGCTTCTTACAAGCGGCGGGCTCGGGACCATGGGATACGGCTTTCCCGCGGCCATAGGCGCGCAGATAGCCTGCCCGGACAAGACCGTCATAGATATTGCTGGTGACGGTTCGATACAGATGAACATCCAGGAGCTTGCCACTGCGGTTGAGTACAAGCTGCCGGTGAAGGTGGCAATACTCAACAACAGGTTCCTCGGCATGGTGAGGCAGTGGCAGGAGTTCTTCTACGACAAGAGGTATTCGTACACCTGTATAGGCAACAAGCCCGACTTCGTGAAGATCGCCGAGGCCTACGGAGGGGTGGGGCTGAGGGCCAAAAAGCCCGACGAGGTGGACCCGGTCATAAAGGAGGCCCTGAAGGTGAAGGACAGGCCGGTCTTCATGGACTTTGTGGTCGATGCCGCCGAGGATGTCTATCCGATGGTGCCGGCGGGTCAGCCGCTGAGCAAGATGCTGCTCGTATGAAGCGTTATATCGGCGCCTGTTCGTAGTAAAGGGATGCCCGTATCATGGTGCATCGAGAAAAATGCATATGTAAGGTGGTTCCATGCGTCATACGATTTCAATATCCGTGATGAATGAATTCGGGGTGCTTTCGCGTATAGCCGGGCTCTTTTCAGGCCGGGGGTTCAACATCGAGAGCCTGTGCGTGGCCGAGACCATTGATCCCAGGGTCTCCCGCATGACCATCGTAACGAGCGGGGACGACCGGATAATAGAGCAGATAACGAAACAGCTGAACAAGCTCGTAAACGTCATAAAGGTGCATGACCTTACCGGAGAGGAGTATCTCGAGAGGGAATTGGCCCTCATCAAGGTTAACTGTAACGCGGACAACAGGGCCGAGGTCCTGAGTATCGTTGATATCTTCAGGGCCAAGGTCGTGGACGTGAGCCCCCGCAGCTATACGATCGAGGTGACCGGTGACGAGGAAAAGATCGCCGCGATAACAGAGCTCTTGAGGCCCTTCGGCATAAAGGAGATAGTAAGGACCGGGCGTATCGCAATGGCGAGAAGCCCCAAGGCAAAGTGACCGCCGCGGACGGAACGCCTGTATAACAAAGATAAAAGATACTGGAGGATTGGATGAAGGTCTACTACGATAAGGATGCGAATCTCGAGCTCATAAGAGAGAAGAAGGTCGCAATCGTCGGCTTCGGAAGCCAGGGGCACGCGCACGCCCAGAACCTCAAGGACAGCGGGGTGAGCGTGGTTGTGGGGCTCCGCAGGAACGGGTCTTCCTGGAAGAAGGCAGAGGCAGCCGGACTGGATGTCAGAGAGGTTCCGGATGCGGTCAGGGGTGCGGACGTGGTCATGGTGCTCATACCGGACGAGAACCAGGGCGACGTCTACAGGGAAGAGATAGAGCCGAATCTCAAAAAAGGCGTTTATCTCGCGTTTGCGCACGGTTTCAACATTCACTTCGGCCAGATAGTGCCGTCGAGTGATACGAACGTGTTCATGGCGGCCCCCAAGGGGCCTGGTCATCTTGTAAGGCACGAGTTCGAGAAGGAGAGGGGGGTGCCCACGCTCGTGGCCGTGCATCAGGACCCCTCGGGTGACACGCTTGAGGTGGCGCTGGCATACGCGAGCGCGATAGGCGGCGGCAGGGCCGGTATAATAGAGACGACCTTCAGGGACGAGACGGAGACCGATCTTTTCGGGGAGCAGGCGGTCCTCTGCGGCGGTGTTACAGCCCTTATTACCGCGGGCTTTGAAACACTCGTCGAGGCCGGTTATCCGCCGGAGATGGCATACTTCGAGTGCCTGCACGAGATGAAGCTCATAGTTGACCTCATCTACGAGGGGGGCATATCGAACATGCGCTACTCCATAAGCAACACGGCCCAGTACGGGGACCTTACCAGGGGGCCCAGGGTCATAACCGACGATACGAAGAAGGAGATGAAGCGTATCCTCGGCGAGATACAGAGCGGTTCCTTTGCAAGGGAGTGGATGCTCGAGAACAGGGCCAACCGCCCGGTCTTCAATGCGCTCACCCGCAAGGGCGAAGGCCACCCGATAGAGGATGTCGGCCGCAGGCTCCGTGAGATGATGCCGTGGATGAAACAGTCCAGGATCGTGGACAGGAGCAGGAATTGAGGTTTCCCTCCGAGTGGAGAGTTGATAAATTCTTTCGGGAGTTTTGAAATAGGCTCAAAAAGGCTTGTTCCCATTGCGCGCGAGGGTTACCCCTTTATACTCGCATCATTCATCCCTCCGGTAATAACCTCTGCTTTAGGACTCTGGTGGCCCACGGCCATAACCCTGGTTCTTGCCTGGTGGGTTGTATGGTTCTTCAGGGATCCCGAGAGGGAGATACCGGGGGATCAGGGCAGTATAGTGAGCCCTGCGGACGGAAAGGTCATAAAGATAGCAAGGGCGAGGGAGGACAGGCTCCTCGGGGACGAGGCGTTGAAGATAAGCATCTTCATGAACATCTTCAACGTCCATGTCAACAGGGCGCCGGCATCGGGCAGGGTTGTAGGGACCCTGTACAACCCCGGAAAGTTTTTCAACGCAAGCCTTGACAAGGCATCGCTTGAGAACGAGCAGAACCTCCTCCTCATAGAGGCTGCAAACGGCAGGAGGTTCGCGGTATGCCAGATAGCCGGGCTCGTTGCGAGGAGGATCGTCTGCTACGTGAGTGAGGGCTCGCGGCTCGAGAAGGGAGAGAGGTTCGGGCTCATAAGGTTCGGCTCGCGGCTCGACGTATATCTCCCACTGGACGCTAAAGTAAAGGTGCGTGTCGGCGATAAGGTAAAGGCCGGAAGTTCTGTGCTGGCCTGTTGGCGGGATTAAGCGAGGGGGATGAAAGGATCATGCTGGACAAGGAGCTGAGGCGTGGGAGACGGAGAAGGCGCGTGAAGAAGGGGGTGTATCTTCTGCCCAACCTCCTGACATCCGCAAGCCTCTTCGGCGGTTTTTATTCCATCGTCGCCTCGCTCGACGGCAAGTTCGAATACGCCGCCGCGGCCATACTCATATCCGCCGTCCTCGACGGCCTTGACGGGAGGATCGCAAGGCTCACCGGTACCACGAGCAGGTTCGGCATGGAGTACGACTCCCTATCCGATGTCGTGGCATTCGGGTTGGCGCCCGGTATACTCATCTTCACATGGGCCTTGAGACCGTTCGGCAGGTACGGCTGGCTCGCCGCGTTCCTTTACGTCGTCTGCGGCGCATTGAGGCTTGCACGGTTCAATGTGCAGGTCACGACGATAGAGAGCAGGCGCTTCAACGGGCTTCCGATCCCGGCGGCCGCGGCCTTCGTGGCCTCTACGGTGCTTCTCTTCTTCTATCTGGGCAGGGAAGAGACGGCCAAGCATATTCCCATATTGATCATCGTCTATCTCCTGGCGTTCCTAATGGTGAGCAACGTGAAGTATTACAGCTTCAAGGAGTTGAACCTCACCCGCAGGATGCCGTTCATGCTGCTTGTGGGGCTGATATGCCTGTTGATACTGATAGCCGCCGAGCCGCAGGTCATGCTCTTTTTGCTGACATTCGGATACATTGTGTCAGGGCCTGCCACGATGATCTTTTCAAGGCGCAGGTCCGCTTCAAGGTCCGCCAGGGACGAAGACAAGCCGGCCGAAGGCAAGCTTTAAGCATATCTTAAGCATGCATTACCGGGGCCTTTAAGGGGGTTCCCGTGATTGATCGGATTTTTTTATGGTGCTGCAACATGGCTGACAAGGTAAGGATATTCGATACCACTTTGAGGGACGGCGAGCAGTCGCCCGGGGCGTCCATGAACGTGGAGGAGAAGCTCAGGGTGGCCGGCCAGCTCGCACGCCTCGGTGTGGACGTCATAGAGGCGGGGTTCGCGTTCAGCTCTCCCGGTGACTTCGAGGCCGTAAGAAGGATCGCTCACGAGATCGAGGGGCCGGTTGTGTGCTCGCTTGCAAGGGCCAAGCCGGAGGACATAGAGGCTGCGTGGAATGCGCTCAAGGGTGCTCCCAGGCCGAGGATTCACACGTTCATATCGACATCCGACATACACCTCGGGTACCAGTTTAGGCTCACGAGGGAAGAGGCCCTTGAAAGGGCCGTTGAAATGGTGCGGATGGCGAAGGGTTATGTCGATGACGTGGAGTTTTCCCCGATGGACGCATCGAGGACCGAGCTTGCTTACCTGTACGAGGTCATAGAGGCGGTGATAGAGGCCGGGGCCACGACCGTGAACATCCCGGATACCGTGGGATATGCACTTCCGCAGCAGTTCGGGGAGCTCATAAAGGGTATAAGGGATAACGTGCCTAATATAGACAGGGCCGTGATATCCGTACACTGCCATAATGATCTGGGGTTGGCCGTTGCGAACTCGCTAAGCGCCGTTATAAACGGCGCGAGACAGGTCGAGTGCACGGTGAACGGCATAGGCGAGAGGGCCGGCAACGCCTCGCTCGAGGAGATCGTGATGATAATAAAGACCCGAAAGGACCTTTTGGGCCTCGATACATCCGTGGTGACTGAGCAGCTCTATCCTACAAGCCGCCTCGTATCGGGTATCACCGGCATAATGGTCCAGCCCAACAAGGCGATCGTGGGTGACAACGCCTTTGCGCATGAGTCCGGCATACACCAGGACGGGCTGCTCAAGGAGAAGACCACCTACGAGATAATGAGTCCGGAGTCCGTCGGCCTTCAGCAGTCAACGCTCGTCCTCGGCAAGCACTCTGGTCGCCATGCGTTCAAGACAAGGCTCAAGGAGCTCGGATACGAGCTCGGGGACGATGAGCTCAACAAGGCCTTCGAAAGGTTCAAGCGTCTCGCCGACAAGAAAAAGGAGGTCTTTGACGAAGACATAGAGGCGATAGTACAGGATGAGGTGCTGAGGATCGAGATGCCGGACAAGTACAGACTCGTGAAACTGAGCGCTTCGAGCGGCACGGAGGTGCAGCCAAGGGCCGTGGTGGAGATGGAGGTGGACGGCAAGGTGCTCGAAGAGGAAGGGGTGGGTGACGGGCCGGTGGACGCTGTCTTCAAGGCCATCTCCAGCATCACCGGAACCAAGAGTAGGCTTTTGAGGTACTCTGTAAGCGCCATAACCGGCGGTACCGACGCGCAGGGCGAGGTCTCCGTAAGGCTCGAGGAGGACGGCCACGTTGTCCTCGGCCGGGGCGCCCATACGGACATCATAGTCGCGAGCGCAAAGGCGTACATCAATGCGCTGAACAGGCTCGAATACAAGAAGCAGGAGACCAGGGAGCGGCTCGTGTAGGTCGCGCCATTTGAGGTTGCAGGCCCTTGCGGCCGGCCTGTCAAATCGATCCGAAGAGGTGTTTGAATGACGATCAGATCCAGAAAACGTCCCATGACCATAACCGAAAAGATCCTTGCAAGGCATGCGGGGCTTAGGGATGTATGGCCGGGAGAGCTGATAAACGCAAAGGTGGATATAGCGCTCGGCAACGACATAACCGCCCCCATCGCAATAGAGCGGTTTCGCGAGGTCGGCGCCAAGAAGGTCTTCAACAGGAATCGTGTCGTGCTGGTGGCCGATCACTTTACCCCTAACAAGGATATAAAGTCAGCGACCCAGTGCAAGATCGTCAGAGAGTTCGCCCGTGAGCAGAAGATCACCCATTACTTCGAAGGCGGCAACGTCGGGGTCGAGCACGCGCTTCTGCCCGAGAAGGGCATAGTCGTACCGGGCGACGTGGTGATCGGGGCCGATTCCCACACCTGTACCTACGGCGCCCTGGGTGCATTCGCCACGGGCGTGGGCTCCACGGACCTGGCCGCTGCAATGATAACCGGTGAGGCCTGGTTCAAGGTCCCCGAGTCCGTAAAGTTCGTCTACCACGGCAGGCTCAACAGATGGGTGAGCGGAAAGGACCTCATCCTCTATACCATAGGCGACATCGGGGTGGACGGGGCGCTGTACAAGGCCATGGAATTCACCGGCGAGGTCATCGAAAGCCTCTCGATGGACAGCCGTCTCGCCATGTGCAACATGGCCATAGAGGCCGGGGCAAAGAGCGGCATAGTGGCCCCTGACGGTGTTACAAGGAGCTACGTCGAAAAGAGGGCCGAAAGGAAGCCCAGGTACTTCGCAAGTGACCACGGGGCCCAGTACGAGAGTGTGCGCGAGTACGACTGCACGAAGATAGAACCCCAGGTGGCGTTGCCGCACCTGCCGGAGAACACGAAGAATGTAACGGATGTGGGCAGGATAGACATAGACCAGGTGGTCATAGGCAGCTGTACCAATGGAAGGATAGAGGATATGGAGACCGCGGCCCGCGTTTTGAAGGGCCACAAGGTTGCACGCAACGTGAGGCTCATAGTGATACCGGCGACCCCCGCCATATACCAGGAGTCACTACGCAGGGGGTACTTTGATACGTTCCTCCAGGCCGGTGCGGTGATAAGCCCGCCGACGTGCGGTCCGTGTCTCGGTGGGCACATGGGCATACTTGGACCCGGAGAGAGGGCCGTTGCGACCACGAACAGGAACTTCGTAGGAAGGATGGGGGATACAACGAGCGAGGTCTACCTCACGAATCCGGCCGTCGCCGCCGCTTCGGCGGTAAAGGGGCGCATAGCGCACCCGGACGAGGTCAGCCGGTAGGGAATGGAGCGAGGAAAAGGGACCTTATCAAGGCATCTTGTTCAAGGAGTGAAGATGAAGCTTAAAGGCAAGGTATGGAAGTTCGGTGCTGACATCGATACCGACAGGATCATTCCGGCGAGGTATCTCAACACATCCGATCCCAAGGAGCTTGCAAAGCACTGCATGGAGGATGAAGACCCGGGGTTCAGCAGAAAGGTCAGGGCAGGGGACATAATCGTTGCGGACAAGAACTTCGGCTGCGGGTCCTCGAGGGAACACGCTCCCATAGCCATAAAGGCCGCCGGTATCTCGTGCATCGTGGCCAAGAGCTTTGCGAGAATATTCTACAGGAACGCCTTCAACATGGGGCTTCCCATCCTCGAGTGCAGCGAGGCGGCGGATGATGCAAGGACAGGCGACATCCTCGAAGTTGACATGTCGACCGGGGAGATATATAACGTAACCCGGAAAAAGCGTTACGAGGCAAGGCCGGTACCGCCGTTCATGCAGGAGCTGGTGAGTGCAGGAGGCCTCATGAAATGGATCAAAAAAAGGGGGTTCGTATGAGAAAGGACAACTCGAAGAGCAGGATTTTATCCACCGACAAACTTCACATCGAAAGCAAGACACTTTTCCTGGACCTGAAGGAGAATGCTGGAGGAAGGTTCCTGCAGATAGCGGAACTCTCCAATGCGCGCAGGAGCACCATCGTCATCCCCTTGAGCGGTTTTGAGGAGTTCATGGCCTCGTTGCAGAAGATCGCCGAGGCAGGATGCCTGCCGGAGGGTACTATGACCACAGAGGGTGGTGTGGCAGGCGGAGCGGTCTCGGAGGAGTTTTAGATGAAGTGTTTCAGGATACTGGTCCTTCCGGGAGACGGCATAGGCCCGGAGATAATGAGGGAGGCCACAAAGATACTGCTTGCGGCCGGCAAGCGGCACTGCGTTGAGTTCGATATAGTCGAGGCCGCTGTGGGAGGTGCCTCGATAGACGAGCACGGCGTACCCCTTACGGATGAGGTGCTGAGGATGGCGCTCGACAGCGACGCCGTGCTGCTCGGTGCGGTGGGCGGCCCGAAGTGGGAGTCGCTCGACTACGGTGTGAGGCCTGAGAGGGCTCTCCTCAGGCTGCGCAAGGAGCTCGGACTCTTTGCGAACCTCAGACCGGCGAAGGTTTACTCCCCGCTTGTCGATTCATCGACGCTCAAAAGGGAGGTGGTCGAAGGGGTCGACCTCATTGTGGTGAGGGAGCTTACAGGCGGGCTTTACTTCGGTACTCCACGCGGGGTTGAGCGGCTACCTGACGGGACGGAAAGGGGGGTGAACACCCTCGTCTATACGACCCCGGAGATAGAGAGAATAGCCCGTGTTGCATTTGACGTGGCCCGGAAGAGGAATAAAAGGCTTACGAGCGTCGACAAGGCCAATGTCCTTGAGACCACCGAGCTCTGGCGCAAGGTGGTGACCGATGTGTCACAGTATTACCCGGATGTCGAGCTCAGCCACATGTATGTGGACAACTGCGCCATGCAGCTTGTAAGGGATCCGGCACAGTTCGACGTGATAGTTACAGAAAACACCTTCGGCGACATCCTCTCCGACGAGGCCGCCATGCTCACCGGCTCCATAGGCATGCTGCCGTCCGCAAGCCTCGGCCGGGACAGCCGGGCGATGTACGAGCCCATCCACGGAAGCGCCCCAGACATCGCCGGCCGGGATGTCGCAAACCCCATAGCCACCATCCTATCGGTGGCCATGATGCTCAAGTACTCCTTTGACATGCAGGGCGCTTCGGCAGAGATCGAGAAGGCGGTGGAGGTCGTCCTGGAGAAGGGTTACCGCACCCCGGACATATACACCAAAGGAACGAGAAGGATCGGGTGCAGCGAGATGGGTAATATCATATTGGATGAGCTCGAGGCAGTGGCTATTTAGAGGCGGCCGCTTCCCGATAGAATACTTCCGTACATTTGAGTGGCTGTCAGCCTGTTGACGGAATCGAAGCCAGCTGAGTGGCTTCGATCTTACCCCAGTGCGCCGTTCCATACCTCGAACCTCCTGCTGCCCCTTTCCTCGTCGAGGTAGAACGCTATGAAGGTCAGCACGTGCCAGCTCGTGAACTCGTAGTTTTCGCGGTCAAAGGCGGCCTTGACATGCACCTTCCTCCACGTCCCGGTGTTGAAGTATGTCTTTTGAAGAAGACCGGACTCGAGCGGCACGAGGTCCAGGGGGTCTATCCTGTATGAGTGGGTGTGGCCGTACAATACGAACTCGGCCTCGTTTCTCCGCAGGTGCTCCTCGTTGTAGGCCCTTTCACGGTAATACTCGTCCTCCTTCTGGAACTTCCTCATGGGTATGTTGGCAAGATCCCTGAAGGACATGTACTTGGTTATCTTGAGTCCCATATCGAGGGCATCCACCACGTCGAGCTGCCACGGCTTGTCGTGCGCCCTTACGAAGTCGATCTCGAGGAAGTCATCCACAAGGTCGTTCCAGGTCTCCTTGACCTCTTCGGCCACCTTTACGGAGACCGCCCTCTGGCAGACACCCTGCAGCCAGTGAGGTATGTCCACAAGGGGCCTCACGTTGTCTATCTCCCTCAGCATGGCGATGAGCTCTGGGTCCGTATCCTTCCCGATCCTGTTCTCCACGGCCACAGGGAGCCTGTTTACCAGGTCTATCACTATGGCATCCCCTATCGAGGAAGAGTCCCTGTCCCCGTCGAAGTTGAAGGGGTCGTATACATCCCCGTGGCGCGCGAATACCCGGTATCCGTCCCAGAACCTTTCTGTCTCAAAGGGCCTGTGCAGGTACCGGTTCGGTTCATCCAGCTCCATGAACCCCGATATCATCTCCCTCGTTTCGTCGTAGCGGTTTATCAGCCAGTCATGGTTGCCTATGAAGTAGGAAAACCTTACCGGAACCCCCTTGAATTCCATGGTCTTCCTGAAGTCCTTCAGGTGGTTGATGGACTCGACGTTCTGTGGATTCTCCGTAATCCTCCTGACTATCTCCAAGGTGTAGTCCTTGAGAGACCTCCCCCTTCCGTCCCTTTCACCCGGCTCCGACCATGGACGAACCTCCGACCTCAGCCAGTAATCGGACCTTATGACATCGAAGATGTCGCCCAGGAAGGCCACCTCGATGTCCACGGCCCCTGCAGCGTCGGCCATGTCCTCGAGGGCGCGGACGAACTTCCGGAACGCCCCCGGGTGAATGGTCTGGCCGGTTGTGCCGTCGGTCAGGTGGACGTCGCTCAGGAATACCAGCATGTCGAGTCTCCTTTCTGCCGTTCGCAAGCCGTCCTTTCGGCCGGGCCCACCTTGCCTGGAAGAATGAGGGATGCGCCCTTTGCGACAGCCGTGTCCATACACAGCAGACTACAAAACACGGTGCTTGTCAACCCGGAGGGCTGTCCTAAAACGGCTTGGCCGGACCGAAGCGCCCCGCGGAGCCTCATCCGCTCTTCAACCAGTGCCTTAGTATGACTATCGCCGCCCTCTTGTCCAGAGGTTCGTTGTTGTTTCCGCAGTGCGGATCCTGTGTGCACGACGGGCACGACACCTTGCACGGGCAGTCCTCCATGAGCCTGAGCGTGGAGGAGAACCACTCCTCCACGACCTCGTAACCCCTGTGTGTGAGCCCGACGCCGCCTTCATGGCCGTCGTATATGAATACCGCGGGTGATTCGAGTTCAGGGTTGAAGGTGTAACTCACACCGCCGAGGTCGGTCCTGTCGCACATGGCATAGAGCGGCAGCGCCGCTATGGCCGAGTGTTCGAGCGCATGGAGCCCGCCGGCAACGCTGTAGCCAAGCCCCCTTGCCTCGTCGAGTACGGCCCCATCCACCTCCATCCAGATCCCCTTTGTGGTGAAGACCTGGGGCGGCAGCTCGAGCGGGTATTCGTCAATGACCTTTCTCGTGTAGATATCCTTTTTCCTGTAGCCGAGAACGCTCTCCGTTATCCTCAGGTCCCCCATGTTGACTTCAAGGTTCAGCACCCTCTTTTTACCCTCCACCGAGAGGATCTCGGTCTCCTCCTCGGATATGGGGGTCGTGTAGTAGCTCACGTCAGCCCTGGTGCAGACCACCTCCTTTTCCCCCATGTGCAGGCCGAGGACCCTGTACTGGCTTCCCCTGTGAAGGTATATCGCCCCCGGGTGCAGCTCCCTGAGGACGCGTGAGGAGCTCGACTCTCCGAGCAGCTGTCCGTCCTCTGTGAATATCCGGTATACCGTCCCGGTGCCCCTTATGGAGACCTCCCTGTGCGGGTAGCGTCTCTTGGGGTTCCACGTCTTCTTGACCCTTGAGAACCAGATCTTATTCGTCCTCGCAAGCTCTGCAAGCACCGGTTCGATGGTCTCGATGTCATAAGCGTACTCGTCGGGGCCTATGGGGAACTCGGCCACGGCACACTTGAGATGGGCCTCGAGGATCGGACGGTTCTTGATATCGAGAACCGCGGCCTCGACGCTCCTTCTGAAGAAGTCCTTGGGATGGCGCATGAAGTACTGGTCCAGCGCATCCTCCAATGCTACCATTATTATAAGTGAATCCCTGCCTTTCCTGCCCACGCGGCCGGCCCTCTGCCACGTGGAGCTTATGGTCCCCGGATACCCCACGAGTATGCAGACATCAAGGCCGCCTATGTCCACGCCGAGCTCGAGAGCGCTCGTGGATATGACGCCGGAAAGTTCGCCCTCGAAGAGCCTGCGCTCTATATCCCGCCTTTCCTCGGGCAGGTAGCCGGCGCGGTAGGAGCTTATCCTGTCACCCATCTCCGGGGCGCTGCCCACGACCCATGTGTGCATGAGCTCGGTTATCTTCCTCGCCTTTGTGAACGCTATGGTCTTGAAGCCCGCTCTTACCGACTCGATGAAGAGTTTTGTGGCGAGTGAATACGGACTGATCCCTTCTGCCGGATTCAGGAAGAGGAAGTTTCTCTTTCCCATGGGCGCACCGCTGCGGTCTATGACCTCGAAGTCGAGCCCCGTAAGGAGTGTCGCGAGCTCACCGGGGTTGGCTATGGTCGCCGAGCAGGAGATGAACGTCGGGGTCGAGCCGTAGCGGTGCGCGATCCTCCTGAGCCTTCGCATAACCTGCGCCACGTGGGAGCCGAGCACCCCCCTGTAGGTGTGTATCTCGTCTATTATTACGTACTTTAGGTTAGCAAACAGCCTCTCCCACTTCTCGTGGAAGGCGCAGATGCCGAGGTGCAGCATGTCGGGGTTGGTGAAGACGACCGAGGGCGGACGTTCGCGCATCTTTTTTCGCCGGTACTGGGTGGTGTCGCCGTCGTATATGCCGCAGGCGTTCTCAATGGGAAGGGGTTCCATTAGCTTTTTGAGTGCCTTGAGCTGGTCCTGCTCGAGCCCCTTGAGCGGAAAGATGTAAAGCGAGTGTGCAGTTGGATCGTCGAGTATGGACTCGACCACCGGTATATTGTAGACGAGGCTCTTTCCGCTTGCCGTGGGTGTCATGACCACGACGTTACGGCCTTCCCTTACGAGGTCGATCCCCCTGGCCTGGTGCGTGTAGAGCCTTTTGACGCCAAGTCCTTCAAGGGCCCTTTCGAGCGCCGCGGAGAGGGGGCTTCTGGTCCTGCCGTAGGAGGCGTTCTTAGCCGGCAGGAGCTCATGGTGGATGAAGTCCCTGATGTCCCTTCTCTTCTTGAGTTCCCTTACGAACGAGTCCATGGACATGGGATTGTGCCGGAGGATCATGACCGGACACCAGGGAGGTGGTGAGAAAGCCTCCTTATGACCCTCGCTGGATCCGCTCCGAGCCCCTTTGACCTTATGGATATCAAAAGGGAGGTGGTGCCGTCTCTCTCCTCGACCCTGTAGGCAAGCTCGTACCACCTTCCGAAGCACCTGAGCGTCATCACCGCAAAGACTATGGATCCCGCGACCCACAGGATCGGCACCCCGGGGTCGTAACGGTAGCTCAGTACGGACGACTCCTCGAAGTCCACAAGGGAAAGCTTACTTTTCCCTACGCGTATGTGTCCGTTGAGCACGAGCCTTCCGAGCTCTTCGGTCTTTCCTCCAGAAAGCCTCTTTACCGTTACAAAAGGGGTTATCTTGTCGGTCGTTCCGTCGAGCCTGAAAAGCGTTCCGGTCCTCAGCGGGCCGAAGCGAAGCGTCCCTATGGAGGGGATGTCGACCTTTTTGCCGGCCTCGGCCTCGACGAGCCTTTCCCCGACCCGGAGTTTCAGCCTCTGTTCGTAGGCGAGCTGGTAGAATGTGTAGCCCTCGAACCTGAGAGGATCGTTCACCTCTATCTTTTTTTCGTAGAGCGTCGAGCCGTCTCGTACGACCCTGAGGCGTGAGAACCAGTCCTTGGGAAAGAACGAGTCTTCGTCGAGCCTGTAGGAGAGGTCCTTCCAGCCCAGGGCGATGGCGACCCTTGAACGCTTGTCCTTCGGGTAGTCGAGTCGGGGTGACTCGGTGTACTCGGTTATGAACTCGTCGAGGACGAGCTTGAAGCCAGGTGGGGAGTGGTCGCTCGGGACCAGCCAGCCGCGGTTTTCCGGCATTGTGGAGACTATCTCCACCTCTTCGCCCGGCCTGAGTGTGATTATGCCTTCCCTGACAAAGAGGCCCGAGATGAAAAAACCCACGAAGCTTATGGCTATGCCGGCGTGGTAGAGCCATGTGAGCCACCTGTAGGAGAGCCCCTTCTCCATCACCGTCCAGTCCGTTCCGGTACGCAGCACCTTGAAGCGCATCTTCCTTGTAAGTATCCTCGATACCTCCTCCTCTGCCTCCGCCCTCGTAAGGGCGAGGTGGACCGTGCAGTCGGGGCTGTAGGCCGCGGGGGCGGCACCCCTCCTTGCGCGTATCCTTAAGAACCTGTCGTACGTGCACACCGAGACGTTCAGAAAGAGGACGAACGCCGGAACGAGGAACCACGGTGTGTTGAAGACGTCAAGGAGGTTGAAGAGCCTTACGGCCTCGAGGAACCTGCCGCCGGCCTTCTCGTATTCGTTGATGTCGCCGCCCTGGGGGAAGATGGTTCCTATCACGTAGAATATACACAGCACACCCAGCACATAGACCGAGGTCCTCAGGGATGAGAGCTTGCGGTAGAGTAAACTTAAGAATCGATTACTGCCGGCCATAGGTCACACCGCGTACAGGTGAAGGCTCGGTATGCCAAGGAGCTTGGCGAGCCAGTTGACACCGAGAAAGGTCATCATCATGCAGACAAAGCCCAGGATGTTCAGCGCCGAGGCGACATTTCCACGCCACTTCGGTATTGACATGGCATGAAGGTACATTGTGAACACACTCCATGTTATCAGCGACCATGTCTCCTTGGGGTCCCAGCTCCAGTACCTGCCCCAGGCCTCGTTCGCCCATGCCGCGCCGGAGAATATGGCGAAGGTCAGGAGCGGGAAGCCGAAGAGCACCAGGTTGAACGCCGTACCCCTGAACTCTCTGATGTTGGAACGCGTGAGGCCGAAGACCTCGTCCGCGCCCCTGTTCAAGAACGGTTTTACAATCAGGTAGGTCACCTCGATCGAAGAGCTTACAACGAATACCGCGTAGGAGAAGAACGCCAGCACCACGTGCCACTCGAACCAGTAGCTCTGAAGCGGCGGGGAGAGGGGAGGCACTGCCGGGCTCCTTGACAGAAGCGCATAAAAACAGGCGCCGGAGGAAAGGGCGGCGACGAAGGTAGCCGGAAGGTAGATATCCCGCCACTTTCTCGATACCACGAGGTAGGTGAGCACGGCCGTGCACGCAAACCAGGAAAGGCTCTCATAGAGTGTCTGAAACGGGGCCCTGCCTCCCTCGAATATGCGTAGCGCTATCCATCCAAGGTGCAGGATCATCCCGGCCCACATCATGCCTTGAGCCGCCCTGCCTATACCCACACGGCGGGTCAATATGTGGAAGAGCAGGACAAGCGCGCTGAATGCATAGACAAGCGCCACGAGCCAGAACAGCCTGACCTCCACCGTGAGGAGATATGCGTCCCTCGAGAGTATAAGTTCCTGAGACATAAGGATTATTTATAGCATCTTGTGTTTGGTTTGACAAGCGGGTTGTTTAGGGTTACTATTAATCATAGTGTGCTTTGAAGCCCCGCGGTTGTGTGGGAACGTCGGCACAACAACAGATCTACAACTTTCATTGAAAGGGATATTCGCGTTATGACCGTATTGAGATGTCAGGGCTGCGGCCGTGAACTGCCGCGTGGCGGGTTGAAGTATATAGTGGAGCTTAAGAGCTTCGCCGACTTCGACGGCTACCTTGAGGAGTACCCCGGAGACATAGAGGACGGGATAGATGAACTTCTGGACGCCATGGAGGATGTAGACCCCAACACCCTGGAAGAGGACGTCTACATGGAACGTACGTACGTGGTCTGCAAGTTGTGCAGGGACAGGTTTGCAAGGGACCCTTTTCATGACAGCGGTTACGAGGAAGGGGAGTATGCCGCCAAGGGGACGCTGCATTGACCACTGTACAAGGTTTTCCGTTCCGGTGACAGGTGAGAGCCTCTGATGTCGCGCCTCATGCGTGTTCAATATAGGAGCCTGTAGCTTGCAAGGAGCCTTAGGTATTCATCTTCAGTCCCCTTGAATCCCTTCACGTATTCTATGCCGGCCGATAGGCTGTCCCTTCTCAGGACGCCTCCACCGATCCCTACGCTGGTGCTGAACCCGGGACCTGTCTTGTCATTCAACGTCACATCGAGGCTTAGAAAGGGCCTCCACGGCCCTGCATGGCCGTAACGGTCGTCGAGGCCGAAGAGAACCCCGGCCCCCGCCATGTTGTAGCTTTCGGGCAGCACGCTTTCCGGTTCGTAGGGGAAGAGCGTCCTTATGGCGCCCTTGTCCCGGGTGCCTTCGTTAAACCGTACCGAGTCGAGGTAGACCCTGACGGTATAGTCCGGATAACCCGTCCTGACCCTGTAGGAGGCCTCGGAGTATACGTTCATGCTGCTTCCGACCGACGGGCCGTCCTGGGAACGGAACCGCTGGTAGGAGAGGCGTACGTTGAGGGTTGAGCGCCGCTCGAAGCTGTACGATGCCGAGACCGCGTAGCGATCCTTTATCCCGGCCAGATGGAGGTACACGTTCTCATCCGCGCGCACGTTTTTTCCGTAGAAGAGCCCCAGACGTATCCCGTTGAGGAGATGGTATGAATCCAGGCCGACCGTATAAAAGACGTTTTCTTTGATCCCCTTGTGGGAGCCTGCGGCCAACTTCAGTCTGCCCCTGTCGAAGAGCCGCGACAACCTGATGCCGTAGATGTTCCTGCTGTCGGGTGCGTTTACAAGGCTTGCTTTGTCACTGTCGACGGTCCGGCCGCCGGTGTAGAAGAACGCCGCTTCGAAGCCCTTTGAGATGTCCAGCTCAAAGGAAATCTCTTCGGCGGTCTCCTCGTACGGTCCCCTCTCTTCGTAGTACAAAGTAACCCCCGCTGTCTGCTGGTAGTTTCTTGCCAGGTCAGAGAACTGCTTGTAGAGGAGATGATCCTCCCTGTTCTTATAGAGCCCCAGGTAGGCATGTTGCATGGCATCCTTGATCCGTCCGGTTCTTCTGAGCGCCTCCACCCGGTCCCTCGCCGGAAGCGTGTAGGGGTGTTTTCCAAGGAGTTCCGCCATATCGTACCTCGCATCCTCCCACAGGGCGAGGTTCAGGTACATCCACGGTCTTGCGGCATAATTGTACTTCCTTATAAGGTGTTCCACCATGGTCCTGCCCTCTATGCCCATCAGATAGGAGAGCTCTATGTCGTTCGCCGTCTTTTGGGGCAGCACCTCTTTTGCAAGCGCCATGTATCCGGCCACAATGCGCGGGGACTCGTAGTAAGGTGCGACCCTCAGAAACTCCTCAAGGAACCTTCCGTCCTCAAGGAGCTCCGGGTTCTTCTTCAACTTGTCGCGCATGTCCCTGTATATGTTGAACCTCAGGGCCTCGGCCTCTGCATGCCTGCCGTACAGGGAGAGTATATCCGCGCGAAGAAGCCTTGTGGTGGCTGTGTCGTCAGGCAGTCGTTCAGCGAGCGTGAGGGCCTTTCGGCCGTTTCCTATCTTCGCGTACAGGAGGGTGAACGGCATGAGCAGACCGGGTTCGTTCGCAAGCCTTCCGTAATCCCGTGCCACCCCCTTTAGCCCCCTGTCATCTTCATAGTCGAGCAGGAGATAGATGTACTGCGACAGAAGCTCCTTGGAGAAGTTTTCCTTGAGTACCCTGGCATACAGCCTCTTGGCATGCTCGGGTCCCCTTGCGTTCCTGAGCGCCTGCGCATACACGGCGGTGAAGTACGGGTCTTTCAGGAACCTCTCGATATCCTCCCTGTCGAGCCTCTTGATCTCCGTTACGATCTGGTCCCATCTTCCAAGCGACGCCGCGGCGGTGAGAAAATGGTATAATAGATAGCTCGTTCTGAAGCTGCGCCATCCCTCCAGGGCGTAGTTCATCGCACGGCCGGGATCCTTTCCGTTCCAGTAAAGAAATAGCCTCTCGTAGTCCACGGCCCTCGCCCTGCCTGTTCGGCGCAGGATTCGGCTAGCCTGGACAGAAGTGTCGTATTCCTGGAGCCCCCAGGCGAGGTCGCTCATGGTCTCCCAGTAACGGGCATCCCCGGGTGAGGCCTTGTCCATGTGCCTTTTCAGAAGATCGAGCGCATCGGCATACCTCCTGAGAGAATAGAGGACCTCGGTGTAGAACAACGCATCATCGGGCTTGAGCCCGAACGTCTCCTCCGTCTCTCGAAGTATACGGGCCGCGTCTTCGGGCCTTCCGTAAGAGAAGTAGATCCTTGCAAGGTGCCCCGCAACCTTTCTGTCCCGGTCCTTCTCTATGATTCCCTCAAGCACCGCGATCAGCGCGTCTATGTCTCCTGATTGCTCGTATACGAACAGGATATTCTTAATGTCGTCCACCTTGCCGGACTCTATGTCCTCTTCCATAAGTTCCTTTGCAAGGTCGAACCTGTTGAGCGCCACGGCAAGAGAGAAGGCCTTCTTTCTGAGGGTGTCCTTTCCGGAGAGCCTGTACGCGGTGATGTATGCCCTGAGGGCATCGTCGCTTCTGCTCCTCCAGGAACTTATCTCCGCAACCCTCTCCCACCAGTAAGGATCTTCTGGAAAGAGCCTGGTACCTTTTTCGGCCACGACCGAGGCGTTTTTCAGGTCACCGGAGGCGAGAAAGGTGGAAAGAAGCAGCCTCAGAAGAGTCTCTTTCCTGCCCCCGGCCCTGTCCTCCTTTTCCGTCTCTCCCCGATCCATCTTCTTGCCGAGGGCCGGCTGTACGTTACAGAGGAGGGCCATGCCTACAAGAACGGTTATAAGACTCCTTACCACGTGTTCTCACTCTGGAGGTTCTTCAATATAACGAGGGCGACCGTTCTTGCGAACGACACGTCACCCGTTGCCAGGGCCGAGGCGAGCACGAACTGCGCCATCTCCACATCAACTGAAAACTCTTTCCCATAGAGGGATATGAGTCTTTTCACCATTCCGTAATCCCCGCCCCATAGGGCTGCCTCCACGGCACCCCTGAAGTAGGGGAACCGCTTTCGGTGGTCGATCTCGGTACGCAAGGCGGCTTCGTGGTATTCGATCGCCTTTGCGTAATCGTTCGTATACAGTGCAGCCTCGGCCGCCTTTTCATACCATGAAGGATCCTTTTCCGCGATAGCCAGTCTCTGGGCGTAGTTCCGGGCCGTCTCGTAGTCCCTGAGGGATACGGCGAGCCTGTAGGATACGAGGAGCCAGTCCGGGTTTTCTTCCATGCCGGTCCTTGATGCCGCAACCTCCTTAAGAAGCCGGCCCGCCCTTTTGTAATCATTGACCGTCACGAACCTCCGTGCGAGCATGAGCTTCAGCCTGTCGTCCGGCTTAACCCGCACGAGATTCTCCAGGTAGGCGATGCTGAGATCGATATTGGTCTCCTCACCGGCGAGAAGCAGCCTCTCCATTCCGAAGCCCGGATAGAGGAGCACCATCGAGGCGGCTATCACCAGGACCAGGAGGGTAAGCTCCCTGTATTCAAAAAACCTGGCCCTTACATCTTGCCCTAATGACCGCTTCGTTGGCGTCCTTGAATCTGTAAACCGTAACCGCGCCTTTCTTCTTTCTTCGCTCAAAGCCGCCTCCTTTTACGTGTACCTCGCACCCTGACTCTTCTACAGCGAATTCGAGCGGAAGGTAGCCTTTAAGCCCTATGGAGACCTGCCCTTTCCCCTTGTTGTGGAAGACCACCTGTCCGTTGGCCTCTATAAGCCTGAACCCGGGTCGTCTCTTGTCCGTGAATGTGACGCGGTAATCTCCGGACCCGTCGAGGTGTATGTATATGACCTCGCCCGCCTCCCTGTACCCGACCACCCCCCTGGAACGAACCGGATCCGGATAGCCTCGGCCCTTTTCGATCTTCAGTGTCTTCATGCGGCCGCCGTCCCTTGCCGCAAGCTCACCGTTGATTCGGCCCACGGCCATATCCCTGAACCCGTGCACCCTGGCGGCATACTCCGAAAGAAACATGGGATTCGTCTCCTGCGATAGCGCCCATGCGTAAACCTTCTTCAATGCCCTGAGGGATGCGATCTTCTGGCCGGAGTAGAAGTGGTAGTATATGCCGATGGGTTTCAACCGCCTCGGCCTTTCGGTGAGCTCGAATGTCTGGATTACGTTCGAGTACCCGTAGTACGGCCCGGTCCAAAGGCCGGTATAGAGGTTTTCGTTCTGAACAGGCGCGTAGACCTGAAAGTAGGGCCCCCTGTTTACACCCATGGGTGAGACGAAGACCAAAAACGGCCTTGAACGTGTCATCTGCGTGTCCCCTCCGTTTACGTTGTAGATCCCGAGCCGGTAGGTCATCTTCACCGCATCTTCGGGTGGCTGGCAGTCACCGGTCCATAGAAAGACCGAGAGCCTTTTGCCCTTGGGGGCAAGCCTTGTGTTTATGTATTCGGTCGATCCCTTTATCTCCCTTTCGAGGTCGAACCTGTAACCGGGCAGGGGGAGTATGTAGCGTTTCCCAGTGGCGGCCTCTGTGCCGGATCTCAGCGCCTTCCATACGAACGGATGGCTGTAGCTGTGGGATGCGGCCTCAACGTTCTCCATCGCGAATATGGATCTCGCCACCTCTTCGAGCCTGGCGGACCTTTCGGGGTAAAGCCCCCACGGGGCGACCTCTCCTTCGATTACGGCGACCGTGTGAGGCACCGCGAACCTTTTGAGTATCTCATCCCTTATGACCTCGCCGATGAGCCTCTTCCTGTCGAAGTCAGCGTATCCGAAGAAACTGTCGCCATCTATGTGGGCCGTAAGTATCCTCCTGCCGTTCTCCGTGGTCACATCCGGCACCGGGGTCGTCACAGGACCGAAGACCGTCTTGAACACCTCGAAGGGGTCGTACGCCCAGGCGTCGAACCCCTTTACTATCAATGCGCCGTCGAGGGCGTAACCGCCCCACGGGGTGAGGGCGAAGGGGACAGATTCATCCCCGTTCTCGTCCTCGACTACGAGGAGCGGTGTACCCTCTTCAGGAGAAAGCCGCGGGACGGTCGGATCCACTGAAGGGGATACCTCGAAGAACGGCAGGATGCTTTTCTTTATCTTGAACGGCCAGAGTCTCTTCTCTCCTGCCTTGAGTATGTTTATCCCGAGCGGGGCGAGGAGCCTCTTATTCGCCGGGAAGCCGAAGCCGTCGAGGAAGAAGACCTTCAGCCCCTCTTCTATCCGCTCGGTTATCCATTGGTGGAATTCGTGGTAATCGTCAAGCCCTCCGGTCCAGACCACCGCGCCCGCGTAGGCACCGGTCATGTAGTCCCAGGGAGGCCCCTTTTTTACGTCCCTGAGCTCGGGTACAAAGCCTAGGTACTCCAGCGGCAACTGTACGAACCTGTGTATATCGGTCAACGACTCTTCTTTCTGCCTGTCGGAGTTGTAAAAGAGAAGAATCCTTCTCGGCACGGGCTCGCAGTTACCGGTGCCCATCGTTGAGAGGTTGTAATCGCTTATGTAGGAGAGAAATCCGAGCTCAGAGATCCGACGTGCCACATCCCTTTGGAGCCCCCTGTTCCCCGGGCTCACGTAGTCCACAACGATTACAGGCAGTCCGTATTCTTTCACCTTCCGAAGCCTCTCTGTGAGCCATCGCGTCTCCTCGCCGTCCATTTCCCTGTAATCCATGGCCTCGGTGTCAAGTCCATGGAACAGGCCTTCTGCCAGAACACCGTCGACATAGCGGTGGATACTGTCCATGATCTCGAAGCCTCTGTTCACTATGATCATGATCCCGGGAAAGCGCTCCTTGAGTTTACTTATGAAGAGGACCTCGGCCTCCTCGTATCCCTTCCAGTCGCCTTTTTCGAGCACGAGCCTGTATGAGTCCAGCGTGTCGAGAAACAATCCGTCGTAGCCCTGTTTCACGATGGGCGTTATGACACTGTCCACCAGGAAGCGCCTGTAGGCGGGGTTTCTCAGGTCCACAACGAGGCTGCCCCATGCCCTGTTTTCTCCGAGCACCCATTCCCTTTTAACATCCTTGAAGTGGTCTCTGTGGGGACCCCTTTCCGCTACACTCACGTACGCAAAAAGCCTTGCCCGCCTCTCGCCCATATAGGACCTCTCCCGCAGCCTTTCCATGGAGAATGTGTCGGGATCGACTATCAACCAGTCGTAGAAGTAAAGGGCCTCATCCGGGGGGGATTTTGCGTAGAAGAGAGCCACGCACTCGGGGGCGCTGCCCGCACGGGATGGAGGAGCGGCGAGGAAGGCGATTAACACCATGCTAATGAAGCATGAAAGTCTGATAATGGACTTCATTGAAAAATCTCCTCAGGAATATGACGCCCAGAAGGCTTGAGACCAGGAGCGACAGTACGAACCCGTAACCGTAGTAATAGGGGCCGAGCGATATCGATACTTGGCTGAAGACGAGGTTCAGAAACAAGAAGACGCCGCTCAGTATCAGTGCTTCTCTTCGTTTGTCGAAGTAGAAGGCAAGCGCCAGAATCGACATGAGCATGAGCTGAAGAAAGGTGCCTATGCTCAGGATATTGAAAAGCGGTATGTACAGTAGGGAGAGCCCGAAGAACCTGAATATGAGCCGTTCGAAGAGAAAGACGAAGATCGTCCCTATGGCCTGCACCCTCAAGACATCGAGTATTATGGTCCTCGCAGAGTCCACCATCTCGTCTCCGATGCTGTAGAGCCTATCGAGGGTCGCTCCCTCGGTGACCGCCTTGTAGTACCTGTCGTAAACCTCGGCGAACTCGCCTTCGACCTTCAAAAAGAGCGATGCCATGCCAGGCGCTATTGTCAGGTAAGCGAGAAAGACCGGTATATCGTACATGACGGACGCCCTCAGAGGACCTATGATACTTTCACTCGTCGCCTCGTTGAACCAGAATACGAACTTATCCGCCCATACACCCGTATTGTAGAGGAAGCCGGTGAGTATGAGGGAAGGGTATATTCTGTCGCTTCTTGTAAAATCGAAGTCCACTATCTTCTCAGACCTGTAGGAGCGGATGAGGTGGCCGGAGAGCATGACTATCAGTATGGCCTGGCCGGTGAGAAAGGACGACATGAGCCCCCTGAGTCCGTACCCTGCCAGGAGGTACGACAATGCGAGAAATGTCCCGTAACCCGCGAGGAAGGAGTAGAGTATGTACCTGTAGCTCTTAAGGCTGGTAAGAAGTATGTTGATCGTCCATACCCCGCACAGCGTGGTGAAGGTGAAGAGGAACAAGATAGAGTAGAGTGTTCCCGTACCCTTGAACGCGAGTATTACGAACACCGCGCAGATGATGAACCCGCTCAGCATGTTCAGAACAAGGGCGCCCATGAAGTTCGGCAGCACGGCCTGGAACCTTTTCTCGAAGATCCTGTCGGAGACGTATCTTGACAGGACGAACTGGGAAAAGCCCGCATACACCAGGCTGAATGCGACCAGGTATGTTACGCTCACCTGGAACTGCCTCACCAGGGCCTTGTCTTCAACGAACCTGTAGGCGAGCCAGCCGGAGAAGATGATGCTCAGTATGGATATGAAGTATGGCCCGGAGCTGAGCATGGCCGAGTATCCGAAGGCCCTCAAGACGGAGGTCAGTTTTCTGTCGCGCAGTATCCTTTTAAGTTCAAACCCTATTCCAGCCATCGGTCTCGTCCCTGTATATCTCCCTGTAGGCGTCGATGAACCTGTCCATGGTATAGTATGATTCAACCCTTTTTATTCCAGCCTCCCGGCACCTCTTCCAGTACTCCACATCGGAGAGCAGCCGGATGTATGCCACGGCGAGCGCCCTGGGGTTCGCTATGGGAGTCACCTCTCCGGCGGCCCCTATCCTGATGTCGGCATCATCCGGCCCGCCTTGGATGAGTTGCCTGCAGGAGCCCACGTCGGTTGTCACAACCGGGACCCCCGCGGCAAAGGCCTCGATGACCACCAGCGGCATGCCCTCGCTTACCGAGGTGAGGGTGACTATGCCTGAGGCGGGCAACACTTCGTGGATGTCCCTTCGCCCGAGGAACCTGACGCTTTCGCTCAACCCGAGGGCCTCCACCAGCCTTATACATTCGCTGTAATACTCGGGATCTTCATCGGTAGGTCCGACCACCCATCCCTGCACACCGGGCATGCTCTGGACCACCACCTTCATTGCGTTGATAAATGTCTTGATGTCCTTTATGGGGACGACCCTCCCTATGAGGGTGACCACCCACGGGACACCGTCTTTTCTGTCCACTCTCAGCTTAGAGAGGGCCTTCAGGTCCACGCCGTTCGGAATGGTGCGTGTCTTCTCGGGGGCCGCCCCGAGGCCGATCTGTATCTGTCTTGCGCCGTCAAAGAGGGAGATGATGAGGTCTGCGGCATTATAGGTGAACCTTCCTATGCTTTCGAAGAAGTTGATCCATATCTCTCTCAGGTGTTCCATCTCTCCATGCCTCTTTTGGAAGAAGAACCGCCTGTCAACGAGCCAGTCCGCGTTCATGAGATCTATCTTTCTCTCTCTCGTGTATATGCCGTGCTCGGTGAGGATGAGACGCCCCCTCCGGCCGTGTCTCAAAAGGGAGGCCAGGAACCCTGCGTACCCGGTGGAGGGACTGTGTATGATCCTGTGTGGCGGGACCCTCTCAGCGATACCGGCAAGCCGCCATATCGGGGCATGAACGTTCCTGATCGTCCAGAAGTAATCCACGAACGGAGATTCCGTGTCGTAATTGAAGTACAGCTCCTTTATGAACCTCCAGGCGTTCCTGCCGTAAAGAAACGCCTCCTCCTTCAGATAGGCCGTGTAGAACTCCATGGAGCTCAGATCTCCCGGCAGCCCCTCTGTATGCCTCTCCTTGAACCACTTGTGGAGCTCCCGTATCCGCTCAAGGGCCTCTTCGTCCATGTCGTGCCCTGTTGGTGCCGGCCTTTCGCGGTCATCGAAGATGAAGTGGCTTTCGAGGTGTACGAGGTTGGCGGGGAGTTCAAACCTTCTTTCTCCGTAATCGTCAGGTCTTGCACCTATGAATACCACTCCGAAGCGGTATTCGGGCAGGCCCGTGATGAGGTGGTGAATCCAGGTAGAAACACCGCCGCTGATGTAGGGGTACGTACCCTCCGCCATTATGAGAACGTCGATGTCCTTTGTCCCGTTCCTTTCCATATCTCTATAATATCCTTCAACTGGTTGCTGAATACAGCCTCGGTCTCCATATGGGAGAATAGTTCCTTTACAGCCTTGTAATCCTTCCTGCGGAAGTAGATCTCGGCGAGGTAGGGTATGGTCCTCGCAGCCGGCGCGTCGAGTTCGCGGGCCTTTTCCAGGTAGGAGAGCGCCTTGTCGTGGAGATTCTTCTTGAGGCAGGCCTTGCCGAGCAGCACGTATGTGGCCGAATCGGAGGGGCTTTCCCTGAGCGATAGTTCGGCCCAACGTATGGCCTCGTCCAGCGCGGCTTCCCTGACCGCCTCGTCGACTATGTTGAAGTAGACGAGGTCATGGTAGGCCTGTGCCAGTTCCTTCTGTATCTCGGCCCTCTTGTATCCGCTTTTCTCCGCTTTGAGCGCCTCCTTCAGTGCGTGTATCCTGTCCGTGTACTGCTTTTCCACGTTGCTCATGATGCCGAAGGCGTACAACCTGACCTCGTCCGCCGGGTTGGATAGGCCGGCCTTTATTATTCTGAAGGCATCCGGCCTCCCGAAGCCCGAAAGCCCGGTAAATACCCTCTGCTTCAGTTCAACCGGCGCCTCTTTGGTTTCGAGTATCCTTGTGAAAGCACCTTCACCGAACCTTCTGTCCCCGAGCCGCAGGTCCTCTTCCATGATATCGGCGGTTGAGATGCTCTCTGCCGGAACAAGGCGGCTCGGCCTCTGTCGCGACAGCAATATGAAGACCGGTATCACGGAGATGTATCCAAGAAAGAACGTGGAGAATCCGAAGGTGAAAAGTACGATGAAGCCGTCGGCCCGTTGCCCTCGGTACCTTTCAGGAAGCATGCGGCAGAGTATCAGGGCGACGAGGGATGCAGCCGCAGCATGGGCTGAGACCAGGGCGAGGACGGTTAGGGGATGGCCCCAGGGCAGGGGCCATGAAAAGGCCGTCTCCCTTGCCGTGTGCAGGAGGTTGAGAAGGCCGTTCATCCCTTTCCTCCGGAAACGTCGAGGCAGGTCCGAAGCACCTCGTCCGGACTCTCCTTTAGATTGACCACACGGTAGTTTACATTGCTTGCGAACCGGTCCATGCCCATGAAGCTTATCATCCTCTTTTTCATACGCTCCAGGAAGCTCGCTGCCCCCTGGGGGCCTGCAAAGGGCAGGATGGTGACATAGGCTTCCATACCCCCATCGAGGGTGATCCTGCATGCCATGTCGAGCGCCCTCAGGTTCTCCCTTATGACCACCTCCGTTTCCAGCGGGGTCTCCCTTATGTAAAAGACCACCACGGTACTTTCCACGCCGGTATGGGTGTAAAGATCGTGGTGTCTTTTTACCTCCTTCAGGAAGTCAGCCGGGAAGATGTCGAAGTCAGCCATCAGCGGCCGGATATCCTTTAGTACGGTCTCCTCCTTGTACAGATAGTAGAGCAGCAGGTAGAACAGAAAGAGGTTGTCCTTGTTCAAGGATGTGAAGGGCATCTCCTTTATGAGCAGTAACGCCTTTGCGTCTTCTTCAACCACCGGCACCACCGCCAAGTACCTTGACCTCTCTTCCTCCATGTTCAGCATCGATACGTAGCAGACCCTGCCTTCCTCGATGGCCTTCTGCACCAGCGGATCGTCCAACTCCATCGGCACGTCTTTGCCGACCGATGCGATCCTTTCAAAGGTGTTGCCGGTCTTTCCGTAAAGAGACGCCTCCTCGAGGTTGAAGTTGTCGGCTATAAGCCTCATCAAGACACCGTATGCGTGCCTTCTGTCGCCCCCTGCAAGGGTTTTCCTGATCCCTGAGATTATCCCCCTCAGGCTGACTGGCCTTATGAGGTAGTTCCTTTCGAGCTGGTCATGTGAGGTCTTAAGCAGGATGAAACTCTTGGCCATGTCATCCAGTTTGTCCTCCAGGTAGTCCACCTTCAGCCGCGCCTTTTCCGTCTGTTTCTTCCAGTAGAATTGAAATTCCCCCATTATCAGTACGAGCAGCAGGTGCCACAGGAGGTAGGTCGCGGGAAAGGGCTCGTACCAGTAGTAGACCAGCGGGGCGGCGACAGACAGCGCTACAAGACCGGCACCCAACCCGTAATACAGGGTGATGACCATAAGGATGATCAAGAGGTAGCTTACGTTTTTGCTTATCAAGAGCGGGTCGGACGGGTTTACCAAATAGCCCGCTACGGTAAGCCCGCCCGTGAGGACGAATATCTCTCCCAGCAATACCTTGAGGCTGACTTCTTGGGAAGAGAACGAGGTTTTTATTTTCATCTGACGAGCTTGTCCATCAGTTTTTGAGCGATGGTCCCGAGCGATTCATGTGACCAGCCCGTGGCAGAGCCCGTTGAACTCCAGACGACTTCGTCCTTTTCGAGGCTGTAGATGACCATGGTGATACTCACCGCCGGCTCACCGTCTATACCGGTTTTATACCTGAACTCGTTTACGGCTCCGGTGAAGGCGTATTCAACCCCGCTCCTTCGTGCCTTCTTTAAGAGCTCCCTTATCTCCGCCGGTGCAAGATCCCTGTCCCCGGATTCCTTGAACCTCCCTTTAACGGCGTATCCTCTGGCCCTAAGTATGCCATCGAGCATGGAGGCGGCCCTGAGGCCGGCCATCGGTGTCTCCGTATGGTTTTCAAATGGCAGCACTACGACCGTAGCGGTACTTGGCAGCACCAGTGGAGCGGCTCTGTTCATGACGCTCGAACATGAAAAGAGCACGCAACCGAGTAATGCAAGCAAGATGATCCTTGACATATACCTTACCTCCCGTAATGTTCTGCTACATGGGTATGTGCCTCATACCGGGATCTCAGGGCGGTCTTCCACAGCCGGTTCACCGCTCTTCGGCCGTTTCTTAACCAGGGCCTTGACCGGAGGGCGCGGCCCGGCTTTCGGATGCCTGCAACCGCGGTCAAGACGGCCTGGCGCAGATGCCCCCCTTACCGGTCCGGTGGAAGTGTACGTCCGTCTGTTGGTTGAATTTACGCTGGTGTGTCACCGTATTCGACCCTTTGGTGGATCCGGTCTTCTGAGATAAAGGGCGATGAGGTTCCACGGACACCGGTTACGGCTAACTGAAGTCTTCATCCGCAGGCGGGGGCGTGGTCGCAAGGTGGGGTATCCTTTAGCTGCCTGCTGGAGGTGTATCCGGCTTGGCCGGTGTCCGGATGACCTGGTCGAAACGGTGGTAGTCTCTTGATTTATAGGTCCATTATCGGGTGGTGTCAATCTTTTTTAAGGATAAAGTTACATGGTGCCCGTGGATACGGGCAGAAAATACATGGCAGGCGAATACAAAAACATCTTTTTTACGCTTCAAGATCTCTGAGATCTGTCCCTACCACCCGTAGAGAAGCCTCTCGGCGAGCACCTCTGGAAGCCCGGCCCCGAGTATCTTTCTCCTGCACGAGTCGATGTTGTATTCGGTCCTAAAAAAACTTATCTCCTGTGTAGCCGCATCGAATACCAGGAAGGCGGCTCTGGGGTCCCTGTCCCTGGGTTGTCCCACGCCTCCGGGGTTGGCCAGGCACATCACACCCTCTTTCAATGTGATGGTCTCATCGAGGCTGGTCTCAACGCAGCCGTTACGGGCGAGGTATGCTATCCTCACGTGCGTGTGCCCGAAGAAGGTGAGGTGAGGGGTCTTTTCCCTTTCCATGAGTCTGAAGTTGATCGAGGCGTCGGTTGCAGAGAGGATGTAACTGTCGGTATCGTTTATCCAGCCGTGCACGGCCAGGAATGCGTCGTCCACGACGGTTCTGCGGGGCAGCTTGCGCAAAAAGAGCCTGTTCTCTTCGGTGAGTTGTTTCCTCGTCCAGTATATGGCCTCGGCTGCGGCGGGATTGAAGTCATTGGGTTCTTCGAGTCCGGAGGCCCTTGCGTCGTGGTTGCCCATGACGCAGGATAGACCCAGCTTTCTGACAAGGTCTATGCATTCGTTGGGAGCGGCGTTGTAGCCCACTATATCGCCCAGGCAGACGGTTTTGTCCACCCCGATGGCGTCTATCCTTTCAAGTACCGCGGTAAGGGCCTCGATGTTGGAATGGATGTCGGATATGACGGCATAACGCATACGCTAACCGCTTCGGCCGTTCAGAACGCCTCGGGCAGTGTGGTTGCCGGTTGTGGTTCTTCCACGGGGGAGGAGTCTTCGATACCGACCGGTTCCTCCGCGGGCGGTATCTCGCCCGCATCTATGAGGAAGAAGTTCTTGTCTCCATGTGGTAAGTTTTTCCTCGGTGAGACCTTTACCGGGGTGGTCCCGACCTTGAAGACCTCGAAGACGGCGTTTTCAGTGGAGGGATTGGCCAGAAGCCCTGTCTTTGGATCCACCTTTGCGAACTCCACGCCGTCAGGGATGGGGAAGTTTTCGGGCGGCACTCCATCAAGGGCCTTCTTCATGAACCTGACCCATATCGGTGCCGCAGCCCTTGAGCCGGTTTCGTTCTTGCCGAGGGGCTGTTCGTTGTCGTAACCCACCCAAACCCCTGCGGCGAGCCGAGGGACAAACCCTATGAACCATGCGTCGTTCAGGTTGTTTGTCGTGCCGGTCTTGCCCGCCACGGGCCTCTTGAGCGCCCGTGCCCTCCATCCTGTGCCGTTCTCAACGACCCCCTGCAACAGGTTTGTCATTATGTAAGCGGTTTGCGGAGTCAGGACCGCCTCTGCCGATGGAGCGTTCTCCTCGAGGACGTTTCCGAACCTGTCGAGGACCTTGGTTATGAATACGGGCTCGGGTCTGAGACCAAGGTTTCCCAGTGTGGCGTACGCCCTGGTCATCTCAAGTAGCGTCACAGCCGAGGAGCCGAGCGCGAGTGAGAGATCGTTGGCGAGCGGGGACTCTATGCCCAGCTTACGTGCGTAGGATATGGCCCGCCTCACCCCGATGTCCCTCAGTATCTTTATCGTGACCACGTTCCTCGATTTTGTGAGCGCCTCCCTTACTGTGGTCGGGCCGTGGAACTTCTCCTCGAAGTTCCTGGGCTTCCATTCCCATTTAACAGGCTCCTCCTCCACGCTGTCTGCAGCCGCTGTATGCTGCACGGTGGTCTCCTCGAAGACTATGGGTGAATCCACCACGATGGTGGCCGGGGTGTAGCCTGCGTCCAGAGCCGCGGCGTATATTATGGGCTTGAAGGCCGAACCGGGCTGGCGTTTTGCCTGTATCGCCCTGTTGAACTGTGTTTTGGCGAAGCTCGATCCACCCACCATGGCCCTTACAAAACCGGTCTCCGGCTCCATGGCAAGGAGTGCGGACTCTGCAAGCGGCTCCTGTTCTAGCCTCAGTACCACGGGCTCCTGTTTCACTTCACCGCCGCTTCCCTCCGCCTCCTCGATACCTTCCACCGGAGGGGTGGGCTCCGGAAGGTACTTTACTTTTACCTGGATGACGTCTCCGGGACTGAAAAGTTTTAGTGGATCTACAACGCTGCCTCCGTCCGGCTCGCCGGTGGGGTTGTAGAGCCTCGCCCAGGCGAAGTCCGGGTAC
>WGEY01000050.1 GCA_015492495.1 Deltaproteobacteria bacterium
GTTTACAAGACTTCCTATTCCCTCTATCCTCACCTCGACCGCGTCTCCGGGCTTCATCTTTCCGACCCCGGAAGGCGTCCCGGTGGCTATGATGTCACCGGGCAGGAGTGTCATGACGCGTGAGACAAAGCCCAAGAGCTCGTATACGTTGAATATCATATCCCTGGTGGAGGCATCCTGCCTCCTTTCACCGTTGAGATAGCTCTCTATCCTGAGATCGAGCGGATCGAGCCCTGTCTCTACCCACGGTCCCACCGGGGCGAAGGTATCGAAGCCCTTTGCCCTCGTATACTGTACATCACGTCCCTGAAGGTCCCTTGCCGTGACATCGTTGAAGCATGTGTAGCCGAGGATGAAGCCTGGCGCATCCCCGACGGATACATCCCTGGCGACCCTCCCTATGACAACGGCGAGCTCTCCTTCAAAATCCACCCTCCGCGACATGTGCGAGGGATAGACGATTTCATCACCTGGACCGATTACGGACGTGGAGGGCTTCAGGAAGAGCATGGGCTCTGTGGGGATCTCCTTGCTGAACTCCGCCGCGTGTGCCCTGTAGTTGAGGCCGACGGCGACTATCTTCGAAGGTACGACCGGGGCAAGAAGCCTCACCCCTTCAAGCGGCCTGCTCACCCCACCCTTCTCGACATCAAGGCGTTCACTGGCGGAGGCGCACCCCAGGAGATCGCCGCCCCTGAGCTCGATGATGCTTCCGTCCTCTATCACGCCGGAACGTGCCCTGCCGTCGGCATGAAATCTCGCAAGCCTCACCGCCGGCTATCTCCTCCTGCGCTCCATCATGGCCTTTAGCTTGAGCCTCAACGCGCTTATCTTTATGAACCCGTCGGCATCCTTCTGGTCATAGACCGTGTCTTCCTCGAAGGTTGCAAAGTCCGGATGGTACAGGGAGTTGTCCGACTTCCTGCCGGCCACGATGACGTTGCCCTTGTAGAGCTTGAGCCTAACGGTCCCTGTAACCCCCCTCGAGGCCTCGTCCATGAGCTTCTGAAGGGCCTCTCTTTCAGGGGAGTACCAATAGCCGTAGTAGACGAGCTCCGCGTAACGGCTTGTGAGGCTGTCGCGAAGGTGCATTATCTCGCCGTCCATCGCTATGGACTCGATGGCCCTTCGGCCGACGTGCAGTATCGTACCGCCGGGTGTCTCGTATATGCCCCTCGACTTCATGCCCACTATACGGCTCTCCACGCAGTCCACCCTTCCTATGGCGTTCCGGCGGCCGAGCCGATTGAGGTTCTCCAGAAGCTTCGCCGGGCTGAGCTTCCTGCCGTTTACCGAGACCGGGTCTCCGTCCTTGAATCCGATGGTTACGTAGGTAGCCTTGTCCGGGGCCTTTTCAGGTGGTACGGTCATGACGTATGTATCCTCGGGAGGCTCCTTTTCGAGGTCCTCGAGTATCCCTCCTTCGAAGCTTATGTGGAAGAGGTTGCGGTCGATGCTGTATGGCTTCTTCTTTGTGGCCGCGACAGAAATACCGTGCTCCTTGGCATAGGCGATCAGGTCGGACCTTCCCTTCAGGTCCCATATGCGCCATGGCGCTATGACCTTTATGTGCGGGTCTATCGAATAGTAGGCAAGCTCGAACCGCACCTGGTCGTTTCCCTTGCCCGTGGCGCCGTGGGAGACCGCGTCGGCCCGCACCTCCCTTGCAACATCCATCTGTGCCTTGGCTATGAGTGGTCTCGCGATGGATGTGCCGAGAAGGTAGGTCCCCTCGTATACGGCCCCTGCCCTGAGCATGGGGAATACGAAGTCCCTTGCGAACTCCTCCTTCAGGTCCTTTATGTATACCGCTTCCGCACCGCTCTTGAGCGCCTTCGCGCGTAGCGGCTTGACCTCGGAGCCCTGCCCTATGTCGGCAACGAAGGCCACCACCTTGCAGCCGTAGTTCTCCTTGAGCCAGTGTATTATTATCGAGGTGTCAAGCCCGCCGGAGTAGGCGAGCACCACCTTCTTTACGCTGCCTTTCATCTCTCACCTTCCCGTCATCTTTTGTTGAAGCGCCGCGGCACACCCCTATGCACCTTCGACGCACCCGAGAAGCCATTCAAGGACCGCCTTCTGTATGTGGAGCCTGTTTTCCGCCTGCTCCCACACGGCCGAGTGCCCCCCCTCGATGACCTCGTCCGTTATCTCCTCGTCCCTGTGTGCCGGCAGGCAATGCATAACGATCGCATCCCTGTCCGCAAGGGCCAGTATATCCGAATCTATGCGGTATCCCTTGAACGCCTCGAGCCTCTTTTCCCTCTCCTCTTCCTGGCCCATGCTAGCCCACACGTCGGTGTTGAGAACGTCCGCACCGGCGGCGGCATCCTCTACATCCTCCGTAATCCTTATCTTTCCGCCCCTGGCCTCGGCCCACTCGAGCACACCCCGGTCGGGCCAATACCCCTTGGGACACGCGAGCACGAGCTCGAAGCCCAGAAGTGCTGCGGCCTCGATCCATGAGTTGGCCATGTTGTTGCCGTCGCCTATCCACGCGACCTTGAGTCCGCTGTACGTTCCCTTCTTCTCGACGATGGTCATCACGTCCGCCAGGACCTGGCACGGATGGTGCAGGTCAGTAAGGCCGTTGATCACCGGGACGGTGGAGTACCCTGCGAACTCCTCGATTATCGAGTGGCCGAAGGTCCTTATCACAACGCCGTCCACATAGCCGGAGATGACCCTCGCGGTGTCCTTTACAGGCTCACCCCTGCCCATCTGGGAGGTGGAGGAGCTGAGGAACACGGTGTTGCCGCCGAGCTGGTACATCGCGCTCTCAAAGGAGACGCGCGTGCGCGTCGAGGGCTTTTCGAATACGAGCCCCAATACTTTGCCCATAAGCGGCCTGTGGGCTATCCCCCTTTCAAGCCTGCCTTTGAGCATTATTGCCCTCTCGACCAGGGCGTCCACCCTTGCCCTGTCGAGATCCGATATCGCAAGTAGGTTCATAAACACGTCTCCTTATGGCAAAAGACCAAAGACCGGTGTTAAGCGGTATTTTATAACATACTTTCCGTGTTTTTGCAATGGAAGGATCGGTTGGGGTAATGTATCTTATCTTGTGTCAGTAAAGAGGAAGGGGTACCATTTATAGCGGTTCAACTATACCAACTATAAGGAGGTACCCCTATGGCCCAGAGAGCCACGATAGAGAACTTCTCACAAGCTGCACAGATAGTCAAGGAGTTAGGTCTCACATCCTGCGATGGATGCTATATAGATGAGTGGAAGGATGAAGGGTTAAAGGCGTTCAGGAGCGCTATAGAGGACACCATGGAGGCCTACATAGAGAGGAGCCGGCTTGAGGCTGTTGA
>WGEY01000051.1 GCA_015492495.1 Deltaproteobacteria bacterium
GACTACAGGGTCTTTCTTAGCAAGTCCGATCTCAAGACACTCGGAGCAGACGGCCTTCAGGGCCTTGTAACCCTTGTAATGGTCTGTTTCGACAGGGAAAAGAGCGTGATGAGCCTGAACATGAAAGGACCGATCGTCTTCAACTCCCTGAACATGACGGCGCGACAGTTTATCATAGACAGGGAGGACTACCCCTGCCGGTACGAGGTCGAGCTCAAAAGGACCGAAGAATCGAAGAAAAGGTAGCTGCATCCTCCTCAGGCAGCCCCTTTCCACGGTTGGCTCTCGGAGATGCATAGCGACTGCATGCCACGCAGCTTGCTATTAGGGAGTCTTCAAAAAACCTGACACATCCTGCCCGGAAGACTTTTCCACGCGGAAGACTGTTCCGTCAAATATCCCGCCCATGTCGTCATTTATTTGACGCAAGGGTTTGCTTCCATTTCCAAATGTGCTTGAAAACTAAAGATATTCGGCCTCGTCGACGATAAAAACGCATATGGTATGAAAGTTGCATATTAACCGGACAGGAGACCAAAGGCGGGAGGAGATCATGGAGTTGAACGACAGGACGATCCTTATTACGGGTGGAACCGGTTCGCTCGGCAACAAGCTCACCGAGATAATCCTTTCGAGATACAGGCCCAGAAAGCTCATAATCATGAGCCGTGACGAGATGAAGCAGTATGAGATGAGTCAGCGGTTCGATGATACGGCATTGAGGTTTTTCATAGGGGATGTAAGGGACCGCGACAGGCTCTACAGGGCCTTTGACGGTGTGGATTACATCATACACGCGGCGGCTCTCAAGCAGGTGCCGGCTGCGGAGTACAACCCCTTCGAGGCCATAAAGACCAATATCCTGGGAGCAAAGAACGTCATAGACGTGGCCGTGGATCTGGGCGTGAAACGGGTGGTTGCGCTCAGCACCGACAAGGCCGCCAACCCGATAAACCTGTACGGCGCCACCAAGCTCTGCTCCGACAAGCTTTTCATATCGGGTAACTCGTACGCCGGCAGCAAACCCACGAGGTTTTCGGTCGTACGTTACGGTAACGTCGTAGGCAGTAGGGGCAGCGTCATTCCCTTCTTTCTCAAAATGAGGGAGAAGGGGGTGGTTCCTGTCACGGACAGGCGCATGACGAGGTTCTGGATAACGCTCGAGCAGGGGGCCGACTTCGTTCTCAGGTCGCTCGAGCTCATGAAGGGCGGCGAGATCTTCGTTCCGAAGATTCCGAGTACAGGGATTATGGATCTGGTTAAGGCCATTGCCCCTGACTGCAAGGTGGAGTTCATTGGGATAAGACCGGGAGAAAAGCTGCACGAGGTGCTGATATCTGAGGACGACGGAAGGCTCACGCTCGAATACAAGGATTACTTTGTAATACAGCCGCAGTTTCCGTGGTGGGGCGAGGAGAGAAAGAACGGCGGCAAGCCGGTGCCAGAGGGGTTCAGGTATTCGAGCGACAACAACCCACACAGGCTCAGTATCTTCGAGATAAGGAAGATGGTCGGGGAATGGTATGGAAGTGATATCCTACGGACGGCAAACGGTTGAAGACGACGACATCAGGGCTGTAGCCGATGCGCTCGGCCGGGAGATGATCACGCAGGGCCCTCTTGTCGAGGCATTTGAAGAAGCGCTTTGCGAGTACACCGGCGCCAAGTACTCGGTGGTGTGCTCCAGCGGTACCGCCGCCCTGATCCTTGCGTACCTGGCCGCAAAGGAGCGTGACGGCGACGGCGTGATAACCTCAACCATTACATTTGTCGCCACGGCCAACTCTGCACTGCACTCGGGCCTCAACACCGCGTTCTGCGATATAGATCCTGAGACGCACAACATCGATCCCGATGTGCTGGAAATGACGTGCTCTGAGCTCTCCGACGTGAGGATCATAACGCCGGTACATTTTGCAGGGCTTCCATGCGACATGGAACGGATAAGGGCCGTTGCCGACAAGCGCGGCCTTGTCGTCATAGAGGATGCGTGTCACGCGCTCGGTGCCGAGTGGCGTGACTCTGCGGGCGGGTGGCACAAGGTCGGGAGCTCCTCCCACTCGGAGATGACGGTCTTCAGTTTTCATCCGGTTAAGTCCATTACAACGTGTGAGGGCGGGGCGGTTACCACTAACGACTTACACCTGTACAGGTGCCTCAAGGAGCTGAGGGAGCACGGGATTACAAGGGAAGGCAGCCGCTTTGACTACCCGGGCAACGGACCGTGGTACTACGAGATGCACACGCCCGGGTACAACTTCAGGCTTTCGGACATCCAGTGCGCACTGGGCCTGAGCCAGCTCGGAAAGCTCGACAGGTTCGTAGCCAGGCGCAGGGAGATAGCCTCGCTGTACACGGAGCTACTGAGGGGATGCGACTTCATCACAACACCCGCGGAGGATGGCAACAGAAGGAGCGCCTGGCACCTCTATACGGTGAGCATAGACTTCGAGGGGCTCGGAGTTGACAAGGCACGCTGGTTCGATTCGATGAAGCAGAGAGGTGTAAGGCTTCAGGTCCACTACATCCCGGTACATCTTCAACCCTATTACCGGCGCAGATACGGCTACACCGAGGGGGATTTTCCCGTGGCCGAGGAGTTCTACAGGACCGAGGTGAGCCTTCCGATATACCCGCTGCTTACCGACGATGAGGTCGAGCTGATCGCCGCTGAGGTGGTCGAGACATTGACCGTCTTGCAGCCGGCTTGAAGGTGCATGGCGGGCGAATAAAAAGACATCTTCCCTGCATTTGAAGGTTCACCGCGGCTTGCCGCGGGGGCTTCAATCTTTGGAGAGGCAAGATCCTCGGAGGGAGAGAGATGACGGAAAAGATACTAATAGGAGAACGCTGGATCGGAGACGGCTGCCCGACGTATATCATAGCGGAGATAGGCTCAAACCATGACGGAAGCCTTGAGAAGGCAAAGGAGCTCGTTGAGGCCTCCAGGGACGCAGGTGCCGACGCTGTGAAGTTCCAGTCCTTTACGGCCGAAGGGCTCCTGAACCCGCTGAGACCCGCTGACGACGGAAGCTGGGAGCCGAACCCGGCCTATGGTGTCCTTGAGTCTCTCTCCCTGCCGGCGCAGTGGCATTACGAGCTCAAACGCTTCTGCGACGCCGTGGGGATAGACTTTCTTTCGGCCCCGTTCGACGAGGGCAGGGCTGATCTCCTGAACGGCATCGGCGTGCCGGCGTTCAAGATAGCCTCCGGCGATATAACGAACACGCCGCTTTTGAGAAGGGTCGCATCGTTCGGCAAGCCGGTGATCATTTCAACCGGGGCCTCGTACCTCAAGGAGGTGGACGAGGCCGTAAAGACGGTCATGGAGGAGGGTAACCGGAAGATAGCCCTTCTCCACTGCGTCTCATTGTATCCCGCGGCATTCGAAGAGGTGAACATAAGGAGCATGGTCACGATGAAGAAGGCCTGCGGGCTTCCGGTGGGTTTTTCCGACCATACACTGGGGGCTCTGCTCCCGGTCGCGGCAGTGGCCATGGGAGCGTCGATCATCGAGAAACATATAACACTGAGCCGCTCTCTCGACGGACCCGACCACCACTATGCCATGGAAGTGGACGAGTTCAAGGCAATGGTGACGGATATCAGAAATCTTGAAAAGGCCATGGGCAACGGGCTCAAGCGGCCGGCGGAAAGAGAGATGGGCGAGCGTATAGGGGCTAGGAGGAGTATCTACCTCAGGGAGGATGTTAAGAGAGGAACCGTTCTTACGGCCTCGATGCTCAAGGTGGTACGCCACTGCCACGGGATGGAACCGTCGGAGCTCGATAACGTTATCGGCACCGTTGCACAGAAGGACTTGAGGAAGGACATGCCCCTCAGGGCCGACGACATATGCAAGGCCTCTGAGTGGAACGGTTTGGGGGAGGAAGAGTTGACCTATGCAGGGGGATAGACTTCAAGGGGAGAGCGGCTACAGGCCGATAGTAGGCATAGTTCAGGCGAGGATGGGCTCCACGAGGCTGCCGGGCAAGGTGTTGAAGGAGATATGCGGAAGGCCCATACTCTGGCATGTGACAAACAGGCTCAGCCATTCCGAGCGTATCGATACGGTGGTTGTTGCAACCACCACAGAGGGCGAGGACGACCGGATAGCCGAGTGGTGTAAAGAGCAGCGGATTTCGTTTTACAGGGGAAGCTCGCAAGATGTCCTCGATCGCTACTTCATGGCCGCCAGGGAGTTCGGCGCAAGGACCATTGTAAGGATAACCGCCGACTGTCCCCTGATAGATCCGGTACTTGTGGACATGGCCGTGGACAAGCTCATATGGGGCGGCTACGACTGCGTTGGACTGGACTCTTCGTTTCCTGACGGGGTCGACACGGAGGTGTTCACCCTGAATGCACTAAAGACCGCCTGGCGCGAGGCCGTCCTTGCGTCCGAGAGGGAGCATGTCTCACCCTATATGTGGAAGAACCCTCAGAAGTTCAGGCAGCTCTCAATACGCTGCGAGGAGGACCACTCCGCCATGCGTTGGACGGTCGACGAGGAAAGGGACCTGCAATTCGTTACCGCCGTCTTCGAGGGCTTTGACTGCGCGGAAAGACCATTTGGAATGAAGGAGATCCTGGACTTCCTCGATAAAAACCCCGGGCTCCTTGAGATAAACGCCGGGATACGAAGGAACGAAGGGTATGAGAAGTCATTGAAGGAGGACAGGATAGTGGATACTCCGGTGCACGATGGTATGGAGTGAGGACCCGTAACGAGAACATTTACCGGTGGCTTAAACGAGATAATTATGGATGCCAAGGCTGTAAAAAAAGGTGTGATACGCTTTCCGTGTTCAGAAGACCTCTGGTCCCGCGCGGTGAAGGTGATTCCGTCGGGTACACAGACGTTGAGCAAGGGGCCAGACCAGTTCGTAAGGGGTGTGACACCCAAGTACCTCGAGCGGGGAGAGGGCTCGCACGTGTGGGATGTTGACGGCAACGAGTACATAGACTACCCCATGGCGCTCGGGCCGATACTCCTGGGCTACAACTATCCTCCGGTAGTGGAGGCCGTTACGGCCCGGATAAGACGGGGTACGACCTTCACGCTCATGCACCCGCTCGAGGTCGAGGTAGCGGAGCTCCTGGCCTCTGTGGTGCCGTGTTGCGAGATGGTGCGTTTCGCCAAGAACGGCGCCGATGTGACGAGCGCGGCGGTGAGGGCCGCAAGGGCCTATACCGGCAGGGAGCACATAGCTTACTGCGGTTACCACGGCTGCCAGGACTGGTATGCCGTCACCACACCGAGAAACAAGGGGATTCCGTCCGTACTGAACGATCTCATGCATCCGTTTGAATACAATGACATCGCATCCCTCGAGAAGGTCCTCGCTTCCCATCCGGGGGAGATAGCCTGCGTGATGATGGAGGTTCCGGGAACAGAGCCCCTGGTGGACGCCGAAACCGGCAGGAACTTTTTGCAGATGGCAATGGATGCGGCGCACCGTCATGGAGCGCTCTTCATACTGGATGAGATAGTAACGGGCTTCAGGTTCGCGCTCGGTGGCGCCCAAGAGCTCTACGACCTCACACCGGACCTTGCCTGCTTCGGCAAGGGCATGGCGAACGGCTTTCCCATATCAGCGGTGGTCGGAAAGAGGGAGTTCATGAAGGAGTTCGACGAGGTCTTCTTCTCCATGACCTACTCCGGCGACACCATCGGGCTTGCGGCCGCGAAGGCCACGATCGAAGAGCTTCTGAAAAGACCGGTCCTCGAGCACATATGGGAGACCGGCAGGAGGCTGCACGAGGGGATCAACAGCGTATGCCGTGAGCTCGATGTGCCGTTCAGGATAGCTGGGCAGCCCGTGAGGGGGCACTTCGAGGTGGACCTCGAGGACGAGGAGACGGCGTTCACGGTTAAAAGCCTCTTTTTACAGGAGACGGTGAAACGGGGTGTACTCTTCGGAGGCCCTGTCTTCATATCCTATTCGCACGATGATGACGATGTAGAAAGGACCGTTGACGCCGCCGGTGAGGCCCTGGTACTCGTAAGAGAGGCGATCGAGAGCGGCAACCCGGATAGATACCTCGAGGGTGAAAAGATAGGGGTCGTCTTCAGACAGAGGAAGTAAGGGGAAACACAGAGAACAATCGAACATGCGGGGAGCGAAATGGAGGATACGGGATTGATGGTTTCGGAGTTGAAGTTTCTTGTAGCCGGCTGCGGCTCCATAGGGAGGAGGCATATCAGGAACCTTGCCACGCTCGGCGCAAGACGTTTCGTGCTGTGCGACCTCAGCCATGAAAGGCTCGACACGGCGGCCCATGGTCTCGATGCTCCCGTTCTTACTGACGACTTCGAGAGCGCCCTTGAGGAGGGGGCGGATGTTGCCCTTATATGCACCCCGTCCAGCCTGCACCTCGAGATGGCGCTTAAGGCGGCAAGGAGTGGGATGCATCTCTTCATAGAGAAACCGCTTTCCGATACCCTCGCCGGCGTGGACGAACTTTTGGATGTCGTCGAGCGCAATAACGTTACCGCCATGATGGCCATGTGTTACAGGTTTCACCCGGTGCTTCGCAGGCTGAAGGAGATGCTCGACAGCAGGGTCGTTGGCAGGCTCTACCACGTGAACGGCTACGGAGGACATTATCTGCCGGACTGGCATCCGAATGAAGACTACAGAAAGGAATACGCCGCACGAAAGGACCTCGGCGGCGGGGTGGTGCTTACCAGTATACATGGCCTTGACAACATAAGGTGGCTCTTCGGTGAGGTCCGGGACATGTATGCATTTGTGGACAGGGTGGGAAACCTTGAGATGGATGTGGAGGATATGGCGTTGGGGATCTTCAGGCTTGACAACGGAACGTACGTGAGCTGGCAGACCGACTTCCTGCAGAGGGCCGACCAGCACAGGCTTGTAGTAGTGGGAGAGCGCGGTACCATAAGGTGCGATGTCCTTGAGGGCAGGATAGATACCTTTCTGGTGGATACCGGCGGGTGGGAGACCGAGACGGTTCCCTTTGAGACAAATACCATGTATGTGCGGGAGATGCAATACTTCCTTGAATGCCTCGAGAAACGGATGCGTCCTGTGATGGATGTCGTGGAGGGATACAGGACGTTGAAGCTCGCGCTTGACATCAAGGAGTGCGGAGCTAACCTCTACCGTGGCGAAGGAGAAAGAAGATGTCTTACGGTGTGACGATATGGGCCGAAGGAGGCAGGTCCATAGGAATGGGGCATATCATGCGCAGTGTGAACCTCGGCGCGGCACTCAGGGATATTCATGTGCCCGTGACGTTCCTCGTAAACGACGAGGCCCCGGTGAAGCTCGTGTTGAGAGAGAAGGGGTTTGACTACAGGATATCTCCCATTACCGAAGACGTCCTACTATGGCCCGTGACGGATGTAGTCGTGCTGGACACCAAGAAGGACGTAAGTGCCCTCATCGAGCTCCTCCGTGGTGACGGCAAGACGGTGGTCCTCCTGGACAACACCACCGACGCGGCAGGAGCCGCCGACATGGTGGTCGTGCCTTCTCCGTTTTTCAACACGGACAGCGTTGGTAACGTGATCGGCGGACCCGGTTACATGATCATCGGGGAGAACTTCAAGCGGGCGAGGGGGGCGAGCGTCGAACTTAAACACGCCCTGCCGCTCAGGGTGCTCGTCACCATGGGCGGGGCCGATCCGAACAGGCTTACGGAAAAAATAGTGGAGGCCCTGTGGGATGTGGACGATATCGAGGCTACGGTCATAATCGGCCCGGCGTTCCCCAAGACGCGGAAGCTCGCCGGCCTGAAGAGGCGTAAGGACAGGAGGTTCACATTCCTCGAAGGGGTAAAGGACTTGGGGCCGTTGATGGCATCCGCGCACATCGCCTTCACAGCCGTAGGTACGACCATAAACGAGCTCGCATACATGGGGGTGCCGTCGATCATCATCTCCAACTACGTGGATGATGCGCCGGACCTCGTGGAGCTTGAAATGCTCGGCATAGCGTTGCCCCTCGGCTACCATGCGGAGGTTGTCCCGGCGGATATAAGGGACGCCGTTGAAAGGTTCGTTGAAGACAGCGAGTACTGGGAGGAGATGAAGTATAGAGCGGCATCCCTTACCGACGGTCATGGTGCAAGGAAGGTTGCCGAGATAATCGCAGTGCTCCTTGACGAGTTCGGTGTCGGTCTGAGGGTCATGTCAGGGCGAGGGTAGTGTTTTTACTTGTCTGTCGTGTGTACGGCGACAACCGGAGAGTACAGGTACTAATTGACGCCGTAAGGGGGCGATGGTAGGCCGTTGCGGCACAGGTGCACATGATGAGCTGAGGAAACATGAAAACAAGTGTAAGGAGATGGCAGGGCCATTCCGGCATAATACTGAGTTCAGTCAATAGCTCTGATGTCATTGACTGCACGGTATGCGGCTTCAGGCACATAGTGCCCATACCGAGCCTAAAGGATATGGAGGGGCAGTATGAAGAGGACTTCTATTCAAATGAAAAGCCCGGATATATCGAGAAAAGGGAGCAGGACTCTGAATGGTGGAACCTTCATTACAATAGGATGTATGATTTCCTCGAAAGGAATGTTACCAAGGGAAGGATACTTTCCATTGGATGCGGCCCTGGCTTTTTTCTCCAGTACGGTAAGAAGAGGGGGTGGCATACCCTGGGGGTGGAGCCAGGCAGGGGGGCTGTCGAATACTTGAGGCGTAAGGGCATTGACGTGATCCAGGGGTTTTTCGAGGAGGTCGACCTCTCTGAGTACGAGCGGTTCGATGTAATCCATGCTGCAGAGGTCCTGGAACATGTCGCCAGGCCAGAGCTCCTTGTAAGGTGCGCCTACGACAACCTCAGAGACAATGGGATCATCTGCCTCGTTGTAGCTAACGAATACAATAGATTACAGACACTCCTTACAGAGAAGATGGGGCTTAAGCCTTGGTGGGTGGTCCCGAAGGAGCATATAAACTACTTTGATATAGAGAGCGCCTCCAGGCTATTACGTAATAACGGCTTTGAGGTCATCCATAAGGAGGTGACCTTTCCCATGGAGCTTTTCCTGCTCATGGGCCAGCACTACGTGGGCAATAGCGAAGTTGGCAGAAGGTGCCACGCCATGAGAAAGGAGCTTGAGCTGAACCTCTGGAGAGAGGGCATGGGCGGATTTCTCGAAAGACTGTACAGGTTTTTCATGGAAGAGGGTATGGGCAGGGAACTCATAATCTATGGACGCAAGTCATGATGAGCAGGGCTGAAGAGAAGACATTCATGCTTATCGGTGCAAGCAGGCCTAATGTACCCATCATAGATATGGCGCGTGATATCGGGTACTCGGTGGTTGTTACCGATATCAACCCAGATGCCGAGGGGCTCAAGCATGGCGACTACAACTACAACGTCTCGGCCAAGGACGTTGAGTCGCTTGCGAAGATAGCCGTAAGGCACGGGGTGGACTGCGTGTACTCGGGTACGGACATAAACTTCAGCGTCGGTGTCATAAACGACACGATGTCCATAGACGGCTTTCCGCTGATCCTCGGGCTGGCGTCCGAGTATAAGAGTATCTTCAGGCGGTTGGCCAGCGAGGCCGGTATGCCACTTGTAAAGGGGTACGTGGTAAGCAGCAGGGAAGAGGCAATTCGTGCCTTTGAGGAGCTGGGGACGGACCGAGCGGTCATCAAGGCGGTGAACCTCGGCAGCAGCCTCGGCGTCAAGAAGGTGCGTACGAAAGAGGAGCTCATCCTTGGCTTCGATGAATGTTCCATGCTGAGCGGTGAGGGTGAACTCATCGTAGAGGAGTTCATAAACGGTGTCTGTCTCGATGCGAACGGGCTTGTCGTAGATGGGAGGTTCTATCCTTGCGGCATAGTACACAGGTCTTTTGTGGAGAAGGGGGACTACTTCGTCCAGAAGGAGGCCGTCTGCCCGACCGCGCTCGATGTGCGCGTGCAGAAGGAGATGTATTCGACCATGTCGAGGTTCTCCAGCCACCTCGGGATACGCACAAGCCCGGTGAAGGCCGACTTCCTCTATGACGGCGAGAGGCTCTACATGCTTGAGTTCGCGCCGAGGTTCCACGGCGAGATGGGTTTCCTGCACATGATACCGGGCGCCATAAGCATAAGGGCCATGGAGGCGTACCTCGGGTTCAGGTACACAGGGGTGCTCGACGAGTCATTGCTCGAAGAAAGGGTCGTGGACAGGGCCGTCATGAGGGCCGAGATAAACGGCGAGGTCAAGAGCAACTACGACATAGGGAAGTACGTGATATCCTTCGAACGGAGGGAACCGATAGAGGTGTACATCAGATGACCGAATACGAAAGATACAAGGAATATCTCGGAAGCTACCTTAGGAGCAACGCCGATTACCCGCGTTCCATATTCGTCGAGGTGACCCCAATCTGCAACCTGCGCTGTGTCTTCTGTCCCTGCTACATAGAGGGAGAGGAGGTGACCGAAGACCGTAAGACGAGGTTCATGTCGCTGTCCGACTTTCAGAGGATCATCGACCGTATAGCTGGAAGGTTCAACTTCCAGATATGTTTTACATACAGCGGAGAGCCGCTACTCAACAGGGATATACACAGGATGATCGAATACCTTGCGGAGCGCGACATACCGTCCGTGATACACAGTAATGCCATGGCACTGACCCCCGGAAGGGCGGCAGAGCTCCTGGACGCCGGGCTCGACAGGTTCATAGTCTCCTTCGACGGCGCCACCAAAGAGACATACGAAGACGTGAGGAGAGGCGCTGACTTCGACAGGGTGCTTGCAAACATAAGGGGGCTTATCAGCGAGAGAAACTCCAGGGGACTTACAAGGCCCTTTGTGGAGATGCAGCTTGTGGTGACCAGCAAGAACAGGCACGAGATACCGCTTTTCAAGAGCCTGTGCAAGTCAATAGGGGTGGACAACAGCTACACGAAAACACTCCTCGTATACCAGGATACGGCCAACAGGGATTATATAGAAGAGGTCAAGGGATACTACGTCGATGACGAGGTCGCTAGATACAAGGTGGCCGGTGGGGGCGAACTGGTCTTGAAGGACATGGGGACGTGCCCGGAGATACAGAACTGTGTAGTGACCGTCGACGGTGACGTGGTCATATGCTGCTTCGACGTCCACGGCAGGTACAAGCGCGGAAATTGCATAGAACGGGGGCTTGACGAGATATGGGACAGCGAAGAGTACAGAAGTTTCCGTGAAAAGATCATGAAAAACAGGGTGCTTCCCATATGCAAGTTCTGTAATACATCCACTCACATAACAAAGAGGATCTGAAGATGAAGGTGATAATCCTGGCAGGGGGATACGGAACACGACTTGGAAGGATAACCGAGGCCATACCCAAGCCAATGGTCAAGATAGGCAGCATGCCGATCATATGGCATGTTATGCAGATATATGCGTACTACGGCTACAAGGACTTCATAGTGAGCCTAGGCTACAAGTCGGAAGTGATAAAGGAGTACTTCCTCAACTACAATATTTACAATAACGACTTCACCATTGAGCTCGGAAGGAACAAAATAGACGTGCACACCGACCATAACGGCAGGGACTGGAAGATAACCCTTATCGATACAGGGCTGGATACGTTGAAGGGAGCGAGGATAAAGAAGGTGGCCGAGTATCTGGATGATGACGTCAACATGGTCACATACGGAGACGGAGTTGCGGACGTAAACATCAGTGAGTTGGTGAAGTTCCATAGGTCGCACAAAAGGCTTCTCACGATAACTGGTGTACGCCCACCATCCAGATTCGGGGAGATTATTGAGAGGGATGGAAGGCTTCTGGAGTTCAAGGAGAAACCCCAGACCTCGACCGGGCTCATAAACGGTGGTTTCATGGTCTTCAACAGAGGGTTTCTCGACTTTCTTTCGACCGACGAGTCCTGTGACCTTGAATACGGCACATTCGAACTGCTGGCCAAAAGGGGAGAGATAATGGTCTACAGGCATGAGGGGCAGTGGGAGTGTGTCGACAACGAGAGGGATGTCGCACATCTGAACAGGTTGTGGAAGGAGAACAAGGCCTTCTGGATACCCGGTGTGCAGGAGCAGCAAAAGATATCATGTTGCGGGGGATGATCCTGTATGAACAGCGCCGAAGAGGTCATCGTCGCAGACCTTGACTATATCGTGGAGAAGGCAGGCGATGAGTTGACACGCCTGGCCGGTAAAAGCGTGCTTATCACCGGAGGGGCGGGGTTCCTCGGCTACTACCTCGTGCAGTCGGTCCTGCACTGGAACCGTCGCGTATCCGCAGAGAAAAAGATACGCATCACTGTCTTTGACAACTACATCCGCGGCCGTGCTGGATGGATCGAAGCGTTTGGAGACAGCGGTGCTCTCAGGCTTGTGCAACACGATGTGGCAAGGCCCCTGCCGGAAGATGTCGATGATTTCCAGTTCATAATACACGCCGCATCGATCGCCTCTCCCACGTTTTACAGAAGGCATCCCATAGAGACCATGGACGCCAACGTGTACGGCCTCAGGTACCTATTGGATTATTGTCTGCGGCAGAAGGAGTGTGGAAGGGCGGTTGAAGGTTTTCTCTTCTTTTCATCGAGCGAGATATACGGCGATCCGACCCCGGGCAATATCCCGACGCCAGAGACCTATCCCGGCAACGTCTCCTGCACCGGGCCGCGTGCGTGTTACGACGAGTCAAAGAGGTTCGGCGAGACCCTCTGCGTCAACTTCGCCAGGGTCCACGGGTTGCCGGTACGGATAGTGCGTCCCTTCAACAACTACGGACCCGGTCTTAGGCTCGATGACAAGAGGGTGATTCCGGACTTTGCCAGGGACGTCCTAAATGGTGACGACATAGTGATCCACTCGGACGGTTCACCGAGGCGTACCTTCTGCTACATTGCAGACGCGGTCACAGGCTATTACAAGGCCCTGGTGAACGGCCGCGACGGCAGGGCTTACAACATAGGCACGGACTGTCCTGAGATCTCGGTTGCCGAGCTCGCGGAGAAGATAGGATGTCTGGCTGCGGAGCTGTTCGGTTATGCCGGTGGTATCGTTCACAAGGGAAGCCGTGACAGTGACTACCTCACCGACAATCCGCAAAGGCGCTGTCCAGACATAACAAGGGCGAGAACGGAGCTCGGCTACTCACCGGGTATAGGTCTCGACGAAGGGCTCAGACGTTCGCTCCTGTGGTACGCGGGCAACTTCAAGGCAGAGGCGATATGAAGGTTTCTGTGATAGGAACAGGCTATGTAGGGCTTATTACCGGAGTCTGCCTGGCTGAAATGGGCCACTGGATCGTCTGCGTGGATCGCGACTTGGACAAGGTGGAGACCATAAACAGGGCAGAGGCCCCCATATATGAAGAAGGGCTCGAGGGCCTGCTTGCAAGGAACGTCGGCAAGCGCCTCTATGCAACGACTGATCTACGCAGGGCCGTGGCGGATACGGAGTTGACCCTGATAGCGGTCGGAACACCGTTCAATGGCAAGGGCATCGATCTCGGCTACATCCGTGACGCTGCCATAGAGGTAGGTAGGGCGCTCAGTGACAAACCGGATTATCATGTTGTGGTCGTCAAGAGTACGGTTGTGCCCGGGACAACGGACGAGGTCGTAGTCCCCATACTGGAGAGCGCATCGGGCAAGAAGGTCGGCAGGGAGTTCGGTGTTGGGATGAATCCGGAGTTCCTGAGAGAGGGATCAGCGGTCTCGGACTTTCTTCACCCCGACAGGATCGTAATCGGTGCCAATGACGGAAAGAGTCTGGAGATTATGGGCGAGCTCTATAGGTGTTTCAATGGAGCAGATCTGATAAGGACGAACAACAAGACCGCGGAGATGATCAAGTATGCTTCGAACGCCCTCTTTGCGACTATGATCTCGTTTTCGAATGAGATAGGAAATCTGTGTTCGTCGCTGGGTGATGTCGATGTTGTAGATGTCATGAGGGGCGTGCATCTCGACAGGCGTATCGCACCTGTGGCGCAGGGTGGAAGGCGTATTGTACCAGGGGTTACGGCATACCTCGAGGCCGGCTGCGGATTCGGGGGGAGTTGTTTTCCAAAAGATCTGAAGGCACTTGTGGCCCACGGTGAGAGGGCTGGAACCAGGATGCACCTGCTTAAGAGTGTGCTCACGGTCAACAGGGACCAGCCGCTTAAAATGCTGGAGTTGCTGAAAAGGCACTTTGCCTGCCTGAACGGCCTCAAGGTGTCAGTTCTGGGGCTGGCCTTCAAGCCCGGAACGGACGACATGAGGGGATCTCCCGCGGTTCCTATAATAAGCGCTCTCTTGAGAGGCGGCGCATCAGTTAAGGCATACGATCCCGTGGCGAGGTACGAGGCAGAAAAGGTGCTCGGTGACAACGGTATAACCTACTGCGACACGCTTGAAGAGGCCGTGAAAGGGGTAAATGCGGTTCTGCTGGTCACCAGCTGGGAGGAGTTCAGGAGGTTGAACGGGATGCTCAACGATGTCGATGATCCTCCCCTCGTGGTGGATGGCCGCAGGCTGCTGGACAAAACCAGGATTCCAAGATACGAGGGTATAGGGCTGTGACCAAGGATGAGTTGAAACAGGAGATATTCGGGCTAATAGAACGATACTACAATGACTTTCACGCCACTAAAAAGTTCGAACCAGGGGTTACCAAGATAAACTATGCCGGCAGGGTCTACGGCGCCAAGGAACTCATTTGCGCCGTGGATGCTGTGCTGGCCTTCGGCCTTACGGCCGGACCGTACGCCGCACGGTTTGAACGTGAGCTCAAGGGCTACTTTAAGTCCCCTGGTTTTCTGCTCGTCAATTCGGGCTCATCGGCAAATCTGCTGATGGTCGCAACCTTGCTGTCGAAACAGGTGGAAGGGTGCCTGAAGGAAGGCGATGAAGTTATAACACCAGCGGTGACCTTTCCGACCACGTTGACTCCGATAGTGCAGAACGGGCTTGTGCCGGTCTTTGTCGACTGTGAGGTCGGTACCTACAACATGAATCCCCGGCTCGTTGAAGAGGCCATAGGGCCGAGGACAAGGGCTATATTAGCACCGCATACCCTCGGTAACCCGTGCGACCTTGATCTGCTGGCCCGGTTGTGCAGAGACAAGGGGCTTTACCTTCTCGAAGACAGCTGTGACGCCCTGGGAGCGACATATGACGGAAGACCGGTGGGCTCTTTCGGCGATATAGCTTCCCTTAGCTTCTATCCCGCACACCACATAACAATGGGCGAGGGTGGCGGAGTCGTGATCAACAACCCCAGGCTGGTGAGAACCGCCCTGTCCATAAGGGACTGGGGACGTGACTGCTGGTGCGAGCCCGGTGCCAACAATACATGCGGCAGGCGTTTCGAGTGGCAGTTAGGTGATCTGCCGTATGGATACGACCATAAGTACATCTACTCCAACCTCGGCTACAATCTCAAGGTCACTGACCTGCAGGCCGCCATAGGTCTTGTCCAGTGGGAGAGGGCCCTGGGGTTCATAAAGGCCAGGCGCGAGAACTTCGCATACTACTACAGGGCGCTCAAGCCCTTGGAGGAGCATCTCATCCTGCCGAAGGTCGATCCCAAGGCAGACCCCTCGTGGTTCGGTTTTCCGATAACCGTGCGCGATCATGTCGAAAGAAACGAACTCGTGCGCCATCTCGAGGAGGTGAATATTGAAACAAGGCTCGTCTTCGGTGGCAACATACTTAAACAGCCGGGCTTCAAGGGGATCCGGCACAGGGTCGTGGGAGAACTGACCGAAACGGACCGCATCATGGAGAAGACCTTTTTCATAGGGGTGTATCCAGGCCTGAATGAAGAGATGAGGGAGTTCGTTGTAGAGCGTTTCATGTCGTTTTTCAAGGTTGCTGTATGAAGGTACTTGTTACTGGAGCAACGGGTTTTTTAGGGGCACATGTGGTGAGGGAACTGCTGCACCGCGGATACAGCGTGATGGCCGCCTGCCGTGCATCATCGGATACCTGGCGCCTTGATGCCGTAATGGAAAGTATAGAGCTTGTCGAACTGGACCTTGTGGATACCGGATCCGTCGGCAGGGTTTTCAGCAGGCACAGGCCGGAGGCGGTTGTGCACTGCGCTGCATACGGTGTGAGCTACGGCGAAAGTGATGTGGACAGGGCCGTTGCCGTGAATATCAAAGGGACATATGAGCTCGTGCGCGCCGCCTCGTCAAGCGGGGTTTCACGCTTTATACACACCGGTTCATGTTTTGAGTACGGGGACAAGGACCATCCGGTCGGCGAGGGCGATGTTCCGGCTCCAACGGGCATCTATGGAGCCACCAAGGTGTCGGCGACACTGATGGCACTGGCCGAGGCCGCCGGCTCCGGATTGGAGCTTGTGGTGGTACGGCCCTTCGGTATGTGGGGGTTGCTGGAGGATGTGCGGAGGCTGGTTCCGCAGGTGGTACGCGCCTGCATATGCAATACCCCTCTTGCCTTGACTGGTTGTGAACAGGTAAGGGACTACTCGCACGTATCAGATATCGCTGGGATGATGGTCTCGATATTGGGGTGCGAGGACTTTCCAAGTGGACGTATACTGAACCTCGGAAGCGGAAGAAAGACGGTTTTGAGAGAGTTCGTCCTGAAGGTGGTCAGGACCCTTGGAGCGGATGAGCGGCTTATGCGCTTCGGAGAACTGCCGTATCGCCCGGACGAGATGCGGATGCTTGTTGCCGATACGACAAGGCTCGGGAAATACATCGATATAGGGGGGGAATCAGACGATCTCTTCAAGCAGCGTCTTTCCGAGCTTTCGCAGGAGCTCAAGGACAGGCGCTTCCAGAACATGCGCCGTGGGCGCATTTCCCGGAGTGCTCTACGGAGTTGCTGAACCTGGCGAGATCGGACGATTACTTGCAAGAGAAGGTCGTCTAAGCCCGCTGCCGTGGCCTTCAAATGTTGACAGGGTATGAGTTGTGGGGAGGAAGAACCATGAAGATAATAATAGCTACAGCCATAGGCAAGAATAAATCGGGAGAGTACTTCAACCTTTTTCCTTCGAGATGGTCCTGGACGAACAGATACCATACATCGACATTTTATCCGTATGAACTCGGCTATCTGTCGAGCTTGTTGAAGAGGGACACGGACCATCACGTCAAGATGATAGACGGCAACTACATGGGTTACACCATCAGAAAGTACTCAGATGTTTTGATAGAGGAAAGGCCGGATGTGATCGTCATGGAGGCCGACAGCCTCACGTATACCGAGGATATGGAGATGCTTAACAGGGTCAAGGCCGCAGTGCCCGTGAGGGTCATCCTGTGCGGGCCTTACCCGAGCACCTATCCGCAACAGGCGTTGCGTGACGGTGCGGATTACGTGGCCATCGGGGAGTTCGAGATGAGCATACTGGAGCTTGTCAAGAGCGGCTTCGATCCCGAAACCCTCGGCATATATCCCAACAGGAGAAGACCTCTTCTGGATGTCAACACCCTGCCGCTTCCCGAGAACGACGACATAAGGCGGAGAGATTACTGCAGGCTTTATGTCTGCGAATACAGGGAGGTTGAGGTGTTCGCAACGCGTGGATGCCCATCCAGTTGCAACTTCTGTGTGGCGACCAATATCTATTACGAGAAACCCAACTTCAGGATGCGCAATGTGAGGAGCGTGGTCGATGAGATAAGGTACCTTAAGGAGGACATACCGGAACTGGAGGGGATATTCTTTAATGAGGAGACACACACCGCGAACAAAAAGTATACGAAAGAGCTCTGTGACGCAATAGTGGAGGCCGGGCTCGATGGGCTGAAGTACGAATGCATGACGAACTACTTTACCCTCGATGAAGAGCTCTTGTGCGCCATGAAGAAGGCCGGTTATTACAAGATACGCATAGGTCTGGAGACCCTGGACATCGAGAATTCGGACATGATCTTCAGCAACAAGTGGAAGAAGGACAATGACAAGCTCTTTGAGGTGCTTGATGTGTGTCGAAGACTGGGCATCAAGGTATATGTGACCGTATCGGTCGGTACGTACGGATCTACTTCCAAGACCGATCTGGACACCTTGAATTCCCTCAAGGCGTTGTATGAGGCCGGCCTTGTCCATGATTTTCAGGTCTCCATAAACACCCCGATGCCAGGGACCCCCTTTTATGATATGGTAAAGGAAAAAGGCTATCTTGTAAGCGAGAACCTGTGCAAGCAGAACGGTTCCACAAGTTGTGTCGTGAGCTACCCGAACTATTCGAAGGAGGAGATAGAGCGTAACTTCCGTCTTTTCCAGGAGTTCCTCGAGTATGTGACGAGGAAGAACATGGAGAATGGAGTGAATTACAGTATGTATGACACCGAGTGGGTAAAGAAGGTGCTTGAGATAACCCCGATATCGGAGCAGTACACATAGGACCGTATGAGCGAGCTGGTAAGTATCTGTATTCCCAATTACAACATGGACCGCTTCGTCAGGGAGACGATCGAGAGCGCCTTGAACCAGAGGTATGCCGATATCGAGGTGGTCGTGGTCGATAATGACTCCACCGACTCCTCATGGAGTATAATCGAGTCTTATTCCGGTGACGCCAGGTTCCGATGCTACAGGAACGACGGGAATATCGGCATGGTCAGGAACTGGAACAGATGCCTCGAATACTCGAAAGGTTATTACGTGATACTTCTGAGTGCCGACGATATCCTGGAACCGGTCTTTGTCGAAGAGTGCATGGCACTGTTTAAAGACTTCGACAACGTCGGATACGTTGCCACCGAATGCAACCGCATAGACGAGACCGGCGCTGTAATGGATTACACGGACTTTTACAGGTGCAGTGGGGTCATCAAGGGTAAGGAGGAGGCGAGGCTTAATATCATAGGTTGCCACACCAACCCCTCGCAGATCCTGATAAGGAGGTCCTTTCTGGAGGGTATAGGCGGATTTGATGAAAGGTACGGCTGGGCCTTTGACATCGATGCCATGATGAAGTTGAACCTGGTCTCGGATGTCGGCTACATAAAGAAGAGGTTGTGCCGATACCGTATTCATTCCGGGATGAGCAGTTCGTATTACTTCAGGTCGAAGCTTGGGATAATGGAAAAATACAGGGTCAAGATGAACCTGCTCGATAACCTCCCGCCTGGTATGGAGGATTTGGAGAACTATAGGGGAGAGATGATAAAGGGACTGGCGAGGACGTGTCTCTGTTACTCTGAGAGAGCCCTTATGGAAAAGGACTATACCCTTGCAAGGGAGTACCTAGACTTGGCCTGTTCATTCTCCGGGGAGATAAGGAGTGATTTGAGATATACCCTGATATCTTTCTTCATAGCTAATAAGGACCGGTTGCCGGTAGAAGATTACGCTGAGATCGGTGAGGTGATCGCTGCCAGGCGGAAGGAGTATGCCGAGGGCCCTCCGTATGATCTGCCGGAGGGGTCCGTGTTGTTGGAAGTGCACGGCGAAGGGGTGTAGCCGGACATGGACCCGATGAGTTTTTCTGCGGTCTGGAGCATCGATGATGCCCGTGAATCCGTCAAATTACGATACTATAATGAAATTTAGAGGTTGGAATGAAAAGAGTAATGCTTATCGAACCCCCGCAGTTGAGGGATTGGTCTGAGCTCAAGGGGGAGTTGGATTGCGAGCCGCCGGTGGGCCTATTGTATCTGGCCTCCGCATTGAGGGAGCACGGCCATCGGGTAGAGGTGCTCGATTGCTTCCAGAAGGGGTACGATGAAAGAAGGGGCTTCAACGGCAAGGTTCGAATCGGACTCGGCGACGAGGAGATAGCCGAAAGGATACGGGCCTTCAAGCCGGAGTTCGTCGGGATAAGCTGCATATTCTTCTTCAACGGCACAATGGCCCGTCACATCTGCAAGGTGGTGAAGGGGGTGGACAGGAAGATCACCACCATAATGGGCGGCATATACCCGACCGTCTACTCCGATGAAGTGATAAGGGATGAATCCGTAGACGTGGTGGTAAAGAACGAAGGGGAGGTGAGTATCGTCGAGATAGTCAACAAGGGCATCAGGAGCGGAATCGTGCACAACCCTTATGTGGAGGATCTCGACACCCTGCCTTTCCCGGCCAGGGACCTCATAAATATCGACGACTACCAGAGAAAGGCCTTCGGTATGACATCGGGAAGGAAGTTCACGACGGTCCTTACGTCACGCGGCTGTCCGTTCAAGTGCTCCTTCTGTTCCGCGCACAAGATGTGGACAAGAAAGACCAGGTTCAGGAGCGCCGAGAACGTCCTTAGAGAGATATCGATGCTCAAGGAGCTCTACGACATACGCGAGGTGCACTTCATAGACGAAAACATAAGCTTGAACAAGGAGCGGTTCAGGAAGATACTCAAGGGGCTCAAGGAGCTGGATGTAAAGTGGACCACCCCGAACGGGATAGCGTTGTTCACGCTGGACGAGGAGGATGTAGGACTCATGGCCGAAAGCGGCTGTTACAGCCTTGCCATGGCCTATGAATCGGGGAACCAGGAGGTCCTTACGAATATCGTCCGTAAGCCCCTGGACCTTCAGAAGGCGAGGCGGCTTACGAGGGAGGTACAGCGCAGGGGGATAAAGACGAGGGGCTTTTTCATAATCGGGTTTCCGGGTGAGACGAAGGAGCAGATACTGGACACGATAAGGTTCGCGAACGAGCTGGAGCTGGACATGGTGGGCATGAACTGTCTGAGGCCGTACCCCCAGACCGACGTCTATGTTGAAGCAGAAAAGAACGGCATGATCAGGGGTTGCAAGGCGGATGACCTGACAACCAAGAACGCGGTGATATCCACGAGGGAGTTTTCCCCGTTCTGGATAAAGAGCATTATTGAAGCGGATAGGTTTCTCGCCCTGAACAGGAAGAGGGTCAAGCCCTTTTCGGTCTTGTTCAGGGAGATCTTTTCAAGGAACGGGATGGCCGCCGGTCTTTACGTTCTGGCCTTGGCCCTGCGTTACGGCAGGCGGATGGGCGGCTTCAGGCCGAGGAGAGGGCAATGTCGGGCGAGGGAAGAAGTTTACCTGAAAAGGCTCTTGAACTGAGAGGGCACATCATAACCATGAACTGTCATGCCGGCTCAGGGCATCCAGGCGGGTCTCTTTCCGCGGTGGAGGTGGTTACCTACCTTTTCAACGAGGAGATGAACTTTTCGCCTGGGAACCTTGATGATCCGGCGAGGGACAGGTTCGTTCTTTCCAAGGGACACGCATGTCCCGTCCTGTACGCGGCGCTTGCCCAAAAGGGGTTCTTCGGTACAGAAGAGTTCAAGATGCTCCGCCATGTCGGCGGTATGCTCCAAGGGCACCCTGACAGGCTGAAAACGCCCGGTGTCGAGTTCAACTCGGGCTCTCTGGGGCAGGGTTTTTCATTCGCCCTTGGATGCGCACTTGGAGGCAAACGTGCGGGCCGCGGCTTCAGGGTGTACGTGCTTTTAGGCGACGGCGAGCTGAATGAAGGCCAGGTCTGGGAGGGCATGATGTTCGGCGCGCACTACAGGCTTGATAATCTGGTGGCCGTTGTGGACTACAACAAGTACCAGAGCGACGACCTGTGCAGCAACGTGACCGCCCTCGAGCCGCTCGCGGAGAAGTTCACCGCCTTCGGGTGGCACACGATGGAGATAGACGGACACAGTTTCCAGGAGATAGGCGATGCCTTCAAGGAGGCCCGTACCGTGAAGGGACGCCCTTCCGTTATAATCGCGCACACCGTCAAGGGCAAGGGGATTTCCTTCATGGAGAACAACCCTGTGTGGCACGGAAGCCTCGCCCCGCAGGGCGAGGAGAGAGTCCGAGCCCTGAGGGAATGCGGTTTGGAGGATATAGGATAATGACTACGATGAGGGAGGCCTTCGGCGAGGCCCTAATCGAGCTGGCAAGGACAAGGGATGACTTCGTGGTGCTCGATGCGGACGTGGCGGGCGGTACCGGTACGGCCGTATTCAGGGACGCCTTTCCCGACAGGTTCATCCAGTGCGCCATCGCCGAGCAGAACATGATGAGTGTGGCGGCAGGGCTCTCCACCACCGGCGTTGTACCCATAGTGACCTGTTACGCTGTCTTCGCCTCCATGCGCGCCGTAGAGCAGGCACGGAACTCCATAGCCTACCCGGAGTTCAATGTCAAGGTGATCGCAAGCCACCTGGGGCTTGATGTGGGCCCCGACGGCCCGACCCACCAGGCCATAGAGGATATTGCGATATACCGTGCGATCCCCAACTTCAGGGTTGTTGCCCCGGCCGATCCCTTCGAGCTGAAAAAGGCCCTTCCGGTCATATTGGATACAGAGGGGCCGGTCTACATGCGCACCGGCAGAAGCCCAATACCGTACGTCTTCGACAGGGACGTGGAGTTCGAGTTGGGCAGGGGAAAGGTACTGAGAGAGGGCATGGATATGACCATCATCGCAGTGGGTGTGATGGTGCACAGGGCGCTTGAGGCGGCCGAGATCCTCGAGGGTGAGGGCGTCTCGGCGCGCGTGGTCAACATGTCCACCATAAAGCCCATAGACCGTGAGCTCATAGCCGAATCCGCATCAAGGACAGGTGCCCTGGTTACCGCTGAGGACCATAACGTTATCGGCGGGCTCGGGGGCGCGGTCTCCGAGGTCGTGACATCCACTGTGCCGGTGCCTGTTGAATGTGTCGGCATACGGGATCGGTTCGCCGAATCAGGTGATCCTAATGATCTCGCGGAAAAATACGGGCTCACGGCCGAGGCCATCTGTGCTGCTGCGAAAAGGGTCCTTGAACGGAAGGCGGCCGTCTCGGCGGGTGGTTAGAGGGGAAAGTGATGAAGATGGGTGACAACAATAAGGTCGCGGTTGTAACCGGCAGCTCCAGGGGCATAGGAAGGGGGATAGCCCGTGCACTCGCTGATGCAGGCAACCTCGTAGCCGTCACATACAACGTCAACGGAACATTGGCCGATGAGCTGGTAGAGGAGATCTCGTCCCGGGGAGGCAGGGCCATTGCGGTGCAGATGACGGTGGAAGACCGCCTGAGCGTGAGACGGGCACTTGAAGAGGTAAGGGAAAAACTCGGCCCGATCGACATACTCGTTAACAACGCGGCGATTGCACAGGAAAAGCCCTTTGAGACCATCACGGACGAGGACTGGGACCGCATGTTGACCGTGAACCTGAGGGGGGCGTTTGCGTGCTGTCAGGAGGTGTTGCCCGGGATGAAGGAAAAGGGTTGGGGGAGGATCATAAACATATCATCCATAGGCGGACAATGGGGCGGGTTCAATCAGGTCCACTACGCTGCGGCAAAGGCCGGGCTTATCAGCCTGACCATGTCGTTGGCCCGTATATACAGCAGGTACGGCATTACGTCCAATGCCGTGGCGCCCGGGCTTGTGGCGACCGACATGTCTTCGGCGGAGCTCGAGACCGACTCCGGAAGGGAAAAGGTGCGTAACATTCCCGTGGGGCGTATCGCAACGGTGGAAGAGGTGGCATGGGTCGTTGTCTTTCTGGCGGGCGAGGACTCCTCGTATATAACCGGCCAGACGATAAACGTCAACGGCGGGATGTACTTCGGATGAAGACGCTTTGGATAGTAAGCGGCGGGGTAGAGGCCGTGCCGGGTATAAGGCGGGCAAAAGAGATGGGGTTGTATGTCGTTGTAAGTGACATGGATCCTGATGCCCCCGGATTCGAGGATGCCGATGACAGGGTTATTGCCAGTACCTACGATGTCCCTGCAACCGTCGAGGCCGCACTCAGGTACCATCGTACCATCCGCCGCATAGACGGGGTCATGTGTATTGCCGCTGACGTGCCGCTTACCGTGGCCAGCGTGGCGGATGCCCTGGGTCTTCCGGGCATATCGGTGGAGACGGCGTTATTGGCCTCTGACAAGCTTGCGATGAAGGAACGCTTCGTCCGATGCGGCATACCTGTTCCATGGTTCAGCCCCGTGGATACGGTCGAACACCTCAAAGAGGTAGTCGCCCAGAGAGGGTTCCCGCTTGTCATAAAGCCGGTGGACAGCCGAGGGGCGAGGGGAGTGTTGAGGCTCGATCCTGGAATCGACCTTGAATGGGCGTGGTGCCATGCGCTCGGCCATTCACCCACCGGCAGGGTCATGGTGGAGGAGTACCTCGATGGGCAGCAGGTGAGCACCGAATCGGTGATCATCGGTGAGACCGCATGTACGCCGGGGTTCGGAGACCGGAACTACGAGTACCTGGACAGGTTTGCGCCGTATATCATTGAAAACGGAGGTCAGCAGCCGACGGTGTTGAGCGGGGAGGATAAGGATGCGATCTCCAGGCTCGCCGAGGATGCCGCAAGGGCGATGGGTATAGAAAGGGGCGTAGCCAAGGGCGACATGGTACTTACCGAAGAGGGGCCAAAGGTTATTGAGGTTGCGGCAAGGCTTTCGGGCGGCTGGTTCTCGACCGATCAGATCCCGCTGGCCACGGGGGTCGACCTCGTTGGTGCGGCCATAAAGCTGGCCCTCGGAGAGGATGTTACGCCGCAGGAGCTTTTGCCGAGGTACACCAGAGGGGTCGCCATAAGGTACTTTTTCCCCGAGCCCGGAAGGGTCGTGGAGATTAAGAACATGGAGAGGTTCGCCGATACGCCGTGGGTTCACCGTTTGGTCTCGTTCGTAAGGCGCGGCGATGTGTTAGGGGCTGTGACAAACCATACCCAGAGGGCGGGCTTCGTCATCACGGTGGGCGATACAAGGGACGAGGCCGTATCCAGGGCCGTGGAGGTGGTGGATACGGTCCGTATAGAGACCGTCCCGGTTGGAGGGACAGAGCCTATATGAAACTTTACCTGTACAGCGTATTTCACCTCAACCTCGCGTTCTCACTCATACCGGAGGACGACTACCCCAGGCTCATAGATGACTGTTACTGGCCTCTCCTGGAACTTGCGGAGGAGGGGATACCGGTCGGCATAGAGGCCACGGCCTCCACGCTTAGAGAGATAGAGCGCCGTGACAGGGGCTTCATAAAGGCACTGGCCAGGCTGTGGGAGGAAGGAAGGTGCGAGTTTGTAGGCTCGGGGCTTGCACAGATAATAATGCCGCTTGTCCCGGCCGAGGTGAACCTGTGGAACCTCGAGTTCGCCGGCCGATATTACAGGGAGCTTTTGGGGGATGTGCCGACGACGGTCCTTGTCAACGAGCAGACCTATTCGAGGTCCCTCGTGGACCTCTACCGCAGGGCCGGCTACAAGACGCTCATAATGGACTGGAACAACTGCTACCAGCACAACCGCTATCCAAGGGAATTCATGTATTATCCACAGACTGCGCTGGGTGTTAAGGAGACCATGGACGTTGTATGGAACCACTCGATAGCCTTCCAGAAGTTCCAGAGGTTCGTGCACGGAGAGTACACCGAGGAAGAGTACCTTGAGTTCATCCGCTCGCATGCATCAGTCACCGATGAGAGGGCGCTTATACTTTACGGCAACGACGCAGAGGTCTTTGACTACAGGCCGGGTAGAGGTGCTGTGCAAAAACGCGATGAATACTTCAGGATAAGGGGTCTTTTGCTGAAGTTACGCGAAGATGAAAGGATGGGGTTTACCTCCCCCGGCGGGATAGTAGAGCACTTCAGGGGGCATCAGTATGCATTCAACAGGATATCGCTTGAATCCGCTGCTGTGCCCATACCATGCAAGAAGCAGCTGAAGTACAACCCGACAAGGTGGGCCGTGGCGGGCCGCGACAGCGTGCACATAAACACCAGTTGTCATAAGGTGTACGAAAACATCAAGGCTATAGATAAGGGCGGCCTTGCAGGCAAGGAAATTGTAGACCGCTACAAGGAGATGCTATGTGAACTATGGGGCAGTGACTTCAGGACCAACACGATCGACGAGAAGTACCAGGGCTTCCAGGACATGATGGGCTGGCTGAAGATCGAGACAGGTAGACTCCTCGGCCAAAGGGCTGGTGTCGGTCCGGTGGAAGGACCTTCTGTATGCTCACAGATACATGACAGACCGGCTGTGAGGATATATGAAAATACGTTGCACACAGCCCCGGCCTTTTCCACAGTGAGAACAGCTGCACCTGGTACCGATTCAGCCGGCTCGGTGATAGCTGATACCGAAAATACGCTCAAGATCTCGACGGGAAGCGTTGAAGCAGAGTTCATTAAGAACAAGGGCTTTTCAATAAGGTCGCTCAGGTTTCCGGGGATCTGCTCCGAGCCTCTCGTCGGTACGCTGGAGCACGGCTACTACGAAGACATGCGCTACGGCGCGGACTTCTTCAGCGGGCACCTTATACACGTTGCCAGGGACGGAAAGAAGACCACGGACCTCGTGCCGGTCGAGCCGCATTTGGAAGAGAGCGTGGATGAGATAAGTGTCTCTCTTCGCATACCGCTCGACATAGGAATGCTCGAAAAGAGTTATACACTGTCAAAGGCCCACGCCGAGCTTGCCGTGAGTTACAGCCTGAAGGTAGACGGGCTGCAGGCGTCCTCACTCAGGCTCGGCATATTTACATTCATTCCCGAAGGCTTTGACCGCAGGAGACTATGGTTTGAGACCATAAACGGAGGTTTTGTACCAGAAAGGTTCTACCTGGACGGACACGTTGCTGCGCAGGATGATCCTGTAAGCCAGCGTGTGTCGGCCTCCGGCTGCCTGGGCTCGACCGAGGGATGGGTGGCAATAGGGGATATGGATAAATGCGTCAGGATCTCGACCGACAAGTCCGAGCTCTATTCGGTTCCGCTCCTGCGCTATACAGAGACCGAGGCCGGTTCAGGGAAGTCCTTCTTTCTGCGGATCTCCCACTCCGTCGGCGAGGTGGATGATACTGCATGGTGGGTCTGGAGGGGGTACAACAGGATCTCGTTCAGGGTGACTGCACACGGATGCGAAGAGGAAACGGGGGTATTATGATGGACAGGTTAACTGATATTTTCGATAAGAACCTGAGGGCCTTGGAAGAAAAGAACCCAGCACTCGCCGAGAGGCTGCGCTCTGTGGATAAGCCAGGGGTGGAGATCGAGCGGACAAGGAGCGGTGATTATACCTTCCGGTACCGAGGACGCTACTTCCACAGCCGCTATGACCCCTGGAAGGAGGCAGGGATTCAGGCCGAAGAGATACTTTTTAAAAAGCCGGACTGGGTGATACTCTTCGGCCTCGGATGCGGGTACCTCCTCAGGACGCTTGTAAGGGAAGGGTTGGAGAAGTTAATAGTCTATGAACCATCCATTGAGATACTCATGGGTGTGCTTGCAAATATAGACCTCTCCGGGACACTTTCCAATGAGACGGTGCTCCTGTGCTACGACACGGACAGGCTCGTAGAGATACTGCTAAACCATACGGACGGTATGGATGACCTTTTGGTATACCAGAGTGCACCCTACAAGGCCGTTTTCCCGGATGAACTTCGCGAGTACCACGACCTGGTGCGTAACGTGCACACCGCGAGCATGGTGGGAATAAAGACCGATATCGATTCGAGACTGAAGTGGATCGAGAACTACTTCGCCAACCTCCGGGCGTTTTCCGAGTATCCACCGGTTGACGTCTTGAAAGAAAGGTTCGATGGCGTACCGATGGTGATAGTCGGCGCAGGGCCGTCGCTCAGAAAGAATGCGCACCTCCTCAAGGAGGTCAAGGGCAAGGCGCTGATCATTGCGGCCGTGACCGCCTACAGGCCCCTGCTCAAGGCTGGCGTGGTGCCGGACCTCGTCATAAGCGCCGAGAAGCATGACCTTACCAAAAACGCGTACTTCACGGATGGAGAGGAAGACAGGCATATAAGGCTCGTTCTGGCGGACGTGGCCCATCCCAACATGCTCGCAAAGGAGTCAAGGGGAAAGTTCATATTCTTCAGCCCGTTCGTCAATCTAAGCGCAGGCCTTTCCAGGCTGTGGGGAAGCGAATACACGCCGTCCATAGGCGGAAGCGTTACTACCGCGGCGCTTGACATGGGGGTGGCCTTTGGCTGTAATCCGATCGTTTTCATCGGACAGGACCTCTGTTTCAGCGAGGGACGCACCCATGCGGTAGGTAGCGTGTACACCAAGGAGGATGTAACGCTGGATGCGGTAAACGGGAAGGTGACCGTTGTCATAGATGAGCACATGAGGGACAACGGCGCCGGTCCGGTCAAGGAGAGGTTCCAGGTTGACATCCAGTGGCTGAAGGGGGTCGACGGAAAGCCTGTGCCATCCAAGTTCGACTGGGTGATCTTTCACCAGTGGCTTGAGAAGTACGCGTCCGAATTGAAGAAAAGCAGGCCGTTCATAAAGGTCATAAACGCAACCGAAGGCGGCGCTTACATAGAAGGTATGGAACACATGTCCCTCGGTGAAGCGATCGAGAAGCACTTTGCCGTGGCTTCATCCGAGCGGAGTGTTGAGGAGGTCCTGAGCGAGGCGGAGACTGAAAGGAAACCGGTCGACTATGGCGGGCTTCTCGATGCATTTACCGAGATGAAGGCAAGGCTGGAGGATGTCGAACGCATTTCAACCCTTATAGTCAAGGAAGCTTCGAAGATAAGAAAGAGGTATGTTAAGACCGGTATGTCGCCGGAATTGAAGAAGAATGTTGACAGGATAGGACGGCTGGAAGGGGAGCTCTTTGACAGGACCTCCAAGGTGGCCTTCATGTGGGAGGCCCTTGTTGCATACACCTATGAGCTTAAGACCTATCTTCGGAAGGAACAGGATGAAAGCCTATGTGAACAGTTCCGCAGGGATCTGGATACCCTCGTAACCTCCTACACAAAGGTGAAGGAGACCGCGGAGAGGTTCGTTCCGATCCTCGAGCGGGCGATTATTACCATTGAGGAAGAGATGTGTTCAAAAGGAGGAGCCGATGGACAAGGGCAGAACATGGCGGCGGACCCTGCCGCGAATATATCTTGACGGTACACTCCTGGATTACGAAGATACGGACCGTGACGCAACTGTGGGAGATCTTGTCGAGGCCGTAGAGAAGGAGATTCGCGGTATGAAGAGGTTGATCCGGGATCTGTGGGCGGACGGTAGTAAGGTTGAGCACTGGAGGATAACGGACCTGCCCACGAGGCCCCTTTCTGAGTTCGGTGAGTTGAAGCTTGTAACAGACAGCTACGAGGCGTTCGGTGCCCATGCGGTCTACACTATCCAGGAGTACATAGGCGTGATAAAGACGAATATCGACACAGTGGTGAAGATGATAAGGCTTGGCGAGGGGGCAGTTGAGGAGTGCCTTGCGAGCATATTTGACGGGCTGAAGGAGGTTTCAGGGACACTCAACGAGCTTTCAAGGTACGCATCGTCACAGAGTATGGACATATTCAAGGAACCTCCGACAGGCCTGTATGAACCACTTCTCAAGCACCTCGAGGTACTTGAAGAGGCCCGTTCATCCGGTGACACCCTCCTTGTAGCCGACACACTCGAGTACGAGCTGCGCCCTTTCATAGAGTATATGGATAAAAGACTTTTTCACAGCAGCCGGGCATAGACGGTCTGATGTGTATTTGCGCGCAACTCTATGTTTTCATAGTATTTTTTTCGGCTTGCGTCGTCATTTTGACACAGGTTGTTTTTTGTCTTTTTACAGTGACTTTGGTTTAAGATTTTTCGGGTGACTACCGATAAGTTAGTAAAGAGTGATGGATAGTCTTGGCCGGAAAGGAGGGTGGACGCGTAAAGGCCTGATCCTGGACTCGAAAGAATACGGCAAGGATGCCTAACAAACAACTACTAAGGAGGGTGCAACAATGTCAGTAGTCATCAATACGAACGTAGCGGCTTTAATAGCACAGAGAAACCTCGCCGTCTCCAATGCGCAGCTCAGGGTTAGCGTGCAGAGGCTCTCGTCCGGATACAGGATCAACAGCTCGGCCGACGACGCCTCGGGCCTTGCGAGGGCGGACCAGCTGAGGAGCCAGTCCAGGATGATCCAGGTCGCCATGCGCAACATCAACGACGGTGTGAGCGCCATGGAGATAAGCGACAAGGCGGCCGAGCAGATATCGAACGTCCTTACCAGGATGGGTGAGCTTGCCGCGAGTGCGGCGCAGGGCACGCTCGATTCCACGACAAGAGGGTACTACAAGGACGAGTATAACAAGCTTGTCGACGAGATCGATAGGATCTCCAAAACGACGGAGTTCGGAGGAAAGAAGCTGATCGACGGCTCTCTTACGTCGATAACGATGTTCATCGGCTTCAAAAACACCACCAACGACCAGATGAGCGTCAGCCTCGCCACCCTTACTAGCGGTGCAAACGGTGTAAACGTGAGCAAGGACGCGCTTACGAGCGTGACCGGTGCGCTCTCGGCCATCGATACCATCAGCGCCGCGCTCAAGGCGGTCAACGACGCAAGGTCCATATTTGGCGCGACGACCAACAGGTTGAACGCGGCCCTGAGTAACCTCCAGGTGACCTTCACCAACTTCCAGGCCGCCGAATCGAGGATCAGGGATGCGGACTTCGCCTACGAGACCGCGGTCTTCACGAAGAACCAGATACTGGTTCAGGCCGGCACATCGGTCCTGGCACAGGCGAACTTCCTGCCGCAGACCGCGCTTCAGCTACTCGGCGGTTAAGGGTGATGACGGCCGCGGCCTTGGTGCCGGGCCGTAGACAGAAGAAACGGGATGTGGCGTCCCGCCTCGCGGGACGCCTCCTTCCACCTGTCATCGAGAGAGTTTGAAATGATAGATACGAGTTTCAAGATAAAGGAAGTTCCATCCCAGTCGATGCAGCCAGCGCTCAACAAACCGGGCTCCCGGAACGTCCAGGAAGACGTGGGAGAAAAGCCAACCTTGCTCGGTTACGAGACGGAGGACGCAAAGGATACCGTCGTTCAGGACCTTGAGAAGGTGGCATCCGAGATGGAGATAATGCTCAAGCGCCTGAACACCGAACTCAGGCTCGAGGTGGATCCCGAGACAAGAACCGTGGTAGTCAAGGTTCTGGACAGTGAGACCGAGGATGTAATAAGACAGATACCGCCGGAAGAGTTCATGAGGCTCAGTAAGAGGATGAAGGAGCTCATCGGGGTTCTCTTCGAAACCGAGACATGACAACGCGCAGTTTAGGAAAGATCTGGGAAACTTCCCGAGTGGTCATTGCCTGCATGGCGAGGCGATCCTTCTTCCATGAAGTTGAACGGTTAGGTGTTGCTTTATCTGATTCAACGCAGCCGCATCTACAGTGAGTTCGTCTTGTCGGAATAAGCGCAATGAGATCAAAATGTGATGTTTGGGAAGGTGCGGGTTATACTATGAATGCTTTTGCGGAACCAAAGTGGCCTCTTCCGTTCAAAGAATAAAGAGTGGGGAGGGTGTTATGAGTGTTACGGCATCATCGGGGCTGATAAGCCAGATAGATTACCAGGCCCTTATAGAGCAGCTTGTTAGTGTAAAAAGGCAGCCGATAGACCAGTTGGCGTATGAAAAGGACCTGCTCGAGGATGCGGACTCGGCCTACGATACACTGAAGTCCAGGCTCTCCGATTTGAAGAGCGCAGCGGATGACCTGAGGAGCACCGCCGACTTCAAGGTGTTCACAACGAGCGTTACGGACGAGACCATCCTTGGAGCCTCGGCTACGAGCGATGCCTCTGCCGGGACGTATTCTATCACGGTAAACAATCTTGCACAGGCGCACAAGCTCTACGACGCCACTGGTGTGGCATCCGAGTCTACGGTTGTCGGCACCGTTGACGGTGGCTCACTTAAGTTCACAGTAAACGGCACGCAGTACTCGGTGTCGGTGGACTCCACCACCACGCTCTCCGAGCTCAGGGATGCGATAAACAACGCCCAATCCGCTGTTACGGCCACCACGGTAAACGACGGTACGAACTACAAGTTGATATTGACATCCAACGCAACAGGGGCATCAAACAGCATAACAATAGACCAGAACGACACGTCCATCTCCTTTTCAACACTTCAGGCCGCCCAGGACGCCGAGGTGGTGGTAGACGGGCTGACCATTACACGTTCTTCCAACACCATCAGTGACATTATTACGGGTGTGACCCTGGACCTCAAGAGCGCCGACTCCACCAAGGAGGTCACGCTGACCGTAAACCGCGATACCGACGCCATAGAGGAGAAGATAGTGGCATTCGTGGATAAATATAATGCCGTTGTAAGCCACATACAGTCGAACAACAGGTATGACACCGACACCAAGACGGCCGGTCCCCTCTTCGGTGACGGCATTGCAAGGAGCGTCTGGGAGGACTTGAGAAGGCTCATGACGTCGGCCATAGACACTCTGCCGAGCACCATGAACCGGCTCATCCACGTAGGTATTACGAGTGACACCGAGGGCAAGATGTCTGTAGACAGCTCGGACCTTGTGGACGCGCTTACGAATAACTTCGACGACGTTGTAAACCTTTTTGTAGACGCGGCATCAACAGGGGGCACGACCGAGGGCTTTGCCGACAAGGTATACGACCTGGTGGACGACATGCTCGATATAGCCGACGGAAGGATCACATCGAAGCAGAAGTACCTCGGTGACAGGATAGATTCGCTTACAAGGGATATCGACGAAAAAGAGAAGGATCTTCTCGATTATCAGGAGGCACTCAGACTGCAGTTTGCAGCTCTGGAGAGCCTGCTTTCCAGCCTCAGGGCGCAGAGCGATTACATGATGAACCTATAGGAGGAGGCGATGAACAGCGTGTCGCAGTATCAAAAGGTGCAGGTGATGACGTCCGACGGTGTGAGGCTTATCATAATGCTTTATGAAGGAATAATAAACTTCAACAACTGCGCCAAAAAGGCGATTGCCGAGAATGACATAGAGGGACGCAGCAACTACCTTAACAGGTCGCTCGATATAATAACCGAGCTCACTAACGCACTGAACATGGACGAGGGCGGCCAGATAGCAGAGAACCTGAAGAGGTTGTATGACTTTTCAGTATACGCCCTTACCAATGCAAACCGCACCAACGACCCGGGATCCATAGACGAGGTAAACAGGATATTCAGTGAATTGAAGGCCGGATGGGAGGGGATCGCCTCTTCTGAGAAGGGGCGGGGCGGTAACAAGGTGGCCTTGGAGACGAAACACAATGGGGTCGCGCAAAATGGACTGTAAGGGCGTTCTCGAGAAGATGCTCGAGATATCCACCGCGCAACTGCAACTTTTCGAGCAGAAGCGCTATGTAGAGCTGTTTAAAAATCAGGAAAGGAGAGACCGCCTTTTCGAGGCCCTTAAGGGTTTTGGTGTGGATATCATCAATGAAAACAACGAATTAAAGTGCATTGTTGATAGATTGGTTGAAAATGACAGGAGGCTCGGTGTCAAGGTAGAGTCCGAGCTCAAGGATATACGTACTCAGCTAAAAAAACTTACCGCAGGCACAAAGGCCGTCAAGGCCTATGCAGACAGTGGTGGTCGGCGTAAGCTCTGAACCTTCACAGTCTCCGGTTTTTTCTCTTTTTCGGTCGGCGGATACCATGCGGCCTGCCGCCGGGACACCAAGTGCTCAGAGACGGACCGAAACCGAGCAAGGCGATGGGGCTGTCTCTGGGTAATCTCTGATCAACCCGTCGTTGAGAGGCGAGTTAGAGCTCCTACTCTACTGTTTTCAAGAGACTGGATTGATATTATGAAGAAGCCACCTCCCGAGGGTTTACATTCCTGGTAGAATGTATCCCAAACAACTAAGGGTTTGCATTCCTGCTGAATGCATCCCAACATAACAAGGAGGTGGCTTATGAAGCAGTA